>JAPUDV010000074.1:0-27296 GCA_027492875.1 Candidatus Competibacteraceae bacterium
GTCGAACGGTTGTACTTTCATTATTTCTTGAAGTTCTCCGCGATATTTTTTGCCATGTTCACGAACTCCGACGGCATCAGAACTATGGTTGTAGTATTATGCTCTGCGCCGACTTCAGTGATCATCTGCATCCTTCGTAATTCCAGTGCAATTGGATTCAGAGCGATCTCTTTGGCAGCCTCAGACATCTTCTTCGAAGCCTCGAACTCTGCTTCTGCTTTGATTATTCTGGCTCTTTTTTCTCGAACAGCCTCGGCTTCCTTCGCCATAGCTCGCTGCATATTTTCGGGCAATTCTACGTCCTTCATTTCAACCAGTTCGATGGCAAGTCCCCATGGAGCAGTGATTTGATCAACAATAGCACGAATCGCCGCATTGATTTTATCTCGGTCTCTCAGAACTTCGTCAAGTTGATGCTGGCCTATAATGTTTCGAAGCGCCGTGAGAGCTGCCTGATAGGAAGCGTTTTGAAAATTGTAGACGGAAATTATCGCCTTTTCGGGATGAGTAATCCGGTAGTACATAACTGCGTTTACCTTGATTGTAACGCTGTCTTTGGTAACGGTTTCCTGGGACTCGATATCCACAGTATTGGTCCGAATGTCAACTTTCTGTTTTTTATCGACAAGAGGGATGATCCAGTATAGCCCTGGCCCTTTGACCGAAGAGAAACGCCCAAGGCGGAAGATTACACCTCTCTGATACTCATTATCGATTCGAAAACCGCTGGCAGCAAACAGGACGAATAGCCCGCCAACCACACCCAATATCAAAAGAGTCGAGTCCATCTATATTCCCCTTTCGTTCTTCGTATTCATTCAATCTTAATCTATCCAATGCCAACCATTACCGGAGCGCGCCTTTGGTGTGTCCGGTGAATGGTTTTTTTATGCGATTGTTAGCCATTAAACTTTCTGGTTGGTAAATATGCTTCGCCAGTTTTCGAGGCATGACCCCTTACCCATTCGTTTACCCACAACTCATCCATCGCCCACATACACGGCACGGGTAGCTTCAAAGGCATCCGATTACCCATAATTCATCCATCGCCCACATACACGGCACGGGTAGCTTCAAAGGCGATGGCAAACGCGCTAACTTTTTGCATGCCTTCCCAGATCGCTTTAGGGCCGGGATGACCGTCGTGCTTGCGGCCGAGAAAGCCGCCAAAGCCGGTGATCGGCCGCACCATCTGGCCCGGGGGCAGTGGGATTTCCGGTGGTTTGGCGTGATACGCGACGATCCGGGCGGCCCGCCATTCCTCGGGATCGAACACCACGTCGCAGGGCGGCTGCGGGCAATCCTGGCCCCGGGTGACCAGATACAGGATCCTCCAGGCGACGATCGGATAAAACACCGACGCCCGCTCCAAGCGTTCGAGCATCCCCAGTGGCAACGCCTCGACCCGACAGCCCGCTTTCCAAATCCGGAAAAAATTTCGATCAGCCCACGTTTTCGATACCACTCAATGAGTTGTACCACATCCTCCAGGGTTTCCGCCGGCCGGTTGGCCCGCAACCGCCATACCAGTGCCGGGGGGTGCCCGGCCGGGGGCTGTTCTTCCCGGGCCAGAATCGCGGTCACGGTCGCGGTCGCGGTCGCGGCCGGGTTGTCCAGCAACCGGTAGTCCGCCTTGGTCTCCGGTCAACCCCCGCAGGCCTGCGGGATACTTCCGGTCGGCTGGGTCGACAGGTCGTCCACCGGCTCGATCAAGCGGTGGGTCCGCCGCGCATCCCCCAATTCCAGATCGTGAAACTCTGCCTGTGCCCAACTCATGCCCTATGCCTGCCACTTGAAAAATTATATCTTAACAATGAGTTGGGGTTTGTGGGTAATCGGATGGGTCAAGTCTTGTTCGCTGGCTTGATCCGAAGGTGATAATGCTGATCGTGATTCTTGTATTTAATGTCCGCGCCATCCTTTCCTGATGGCCGACTCAAACGGAAGGAAGAATCGTCATGCTGGCCCAATCCCTGTCCGGTCTGCCCTCGTTCCTGTACTACTTCGCCACTGCCATCGGCCTGCTGGCGCTGTTTCTGGCGGTGTACGTTTTTATCACCCCCTACCGTGAGATCGCCCTGATTCGCCAAGGTAACACGGCGGCGGCGGCCAGCCTCGGTGGCGCCGTGCTCGGCTTCGTGCTGCCACTGGCCAGCGCCATCGCCCACAGCGTCAGCCTGCCCGACATGGCGGTCTGGGGGCTGATTGCGCTGGTCATTCAGGTCATGGTCTATCTGGTGGCGCGGTTGCTGCTCTTGCCCGAACTCGGCCGCGACATTCCCGCTGGCCGGGTCGCCACCGGTGTCTTTCTCGGCGCGTTGTCGGTCGCCATCGGTATCCTCAACGCTGCCTGCATGAGCTACTGACCCGGCGGCGCGGCTAGCCCGACGAGGCTATAACCGCAGAAATCGCGGTCGAGAGCGCGGGCCAGAACCAGTAGGCCAGCAACGCTGCCAGCCCGGCCAGCAATCCGGCCACAACCCAGGGCAGCACCCGTCGCCACGATAAAGGGACGGCGACCGGAACCTCGACGCTGGCCGCGCTGCGGACGGGCGTGACCCCCGTCTTGCGGTGGGACGAGCGCGGCACGATCACGGTTTGATCGGCGGTTGCGTCCTGCACCGCCGCCACCCTCCCGGCAGCCGCGTCCTGCACCGCCGCCACCAACTCCTCGGCGTTGGCGAATCGATCCCCCGGATCCTTGGCCAGCATCCGCTTGAGCGCCGGTTGAAAGCGGCCGAGCGGCTCCGGCAGGACCGGAATCGGTTCCTTGACATGCTTCAGCGCGATATCGAAGGCATCGGTCCCCTGAAATGGCCGGGTTCCGGTCAGCATCTCGTAAAACACCACCCCCAGGCTGTACAAATCGCTGCGCGCGTCCGTCGGCTTGGCCAGCGCCTGTTCCGGGCTCATGTAATTGGGCGTGCCGAGCCGCCAGCCGGCGGCAGTCAACTGGGTTTTGTCCAGCGTGTTCTTGGCGATGCCGAAATCCGACAGCAACGCCGCGCCCGGATTGCGAAACAAAATGTTGGCCGGCTTGATATCGCGATGGATGCAGTGCTGTTGGTGCGCTTGGCCGAGCGCGCGGGCGACCTGACACAGAATCGTGACTGCCTGGTTTGGCGTGAGCCCCGCCTTGATCCGCTCCTTGAGCGTGCCGCCCTCCAGGTATTCCATCGCGATGTAGTACACGTCGTCCAGGTTGCCGGCGTCGAAAATGGTGACGATATGCGGGTGGCCGAGCTTGCCGATGATGCGGGCTTCCTTGATGAAGCGCTTGCTGAAGATCGGGTCGTTGGCCAGACTGGGGGATAGCACCTTGATGGCCACGCGGCGACCCAACGACTCCTGGAGCGCCAGATAGACGGTGGACATGGCGCCCTTGCCGATGATTTTCTCGAATTGATAACCGGATATCTGGGGCATTTCCATGGGGGTCGCGCTACCTTGCGGGCATTCCGAAGCGGAATTGCGAGAATGATGGGACAGGCCGGTGCAAACGGCAAGTTGAGGCCGGCCACCGGGCGGGAATCCCGGTTTTAACCCCGTTACGCCGCCGCCGGCGTTTACAACAGGGCAACCCCAACTTCGAGGAGAAACGCCATGAACCTGTCGCCGCTCTATGCGCTGATCGCCGCCCTCCTGCTCGCCGGCTGCTCGCCCGCCGAGCCGCCTCGGGAAGCGGCCGAGTCCAAACGACAGGTCGCCGCCGGCCCGTCGTCCCCGGAAGTCGTCCGCACCGTGGCGGATCGGGTGACGGCTGCGCCATCCAGCGGGAACACCAACCGTCCGGTGCCCGAGCCCGCCCCGCCGCCGTCCTCGCCGCCGCCCAGCTCTCCGCCGGCATCGGTCAGGCCGAGCGCAAGCGCGCAACAATCAGTGGCGGAAGGTTACGCCGCGACCGAGCCGGCCCGCATCATGCCCAGCCGTCAGGACGCGGACCAGCTGCGTGCCCCCAGCGAGCCGACCGACCGCGAGCAGTACGCCCAGATCGAGGACAACCCGGTCAAGCGCGCCGCCGAGCAACCGGTATCCACCTTTAGCATCGACGTGGATACCGGCGCCTACGCCAACGTCCGCCGCTTTCTCAACGCTGGCCGGTTGCCGCCGCGCGACGCGGTGCGGGTCGAGGAATTGATCAACTACTTCGATTACGACTATCCGCCGCCGGACGGCCGTCAGCCGCCGTTCCAGGTCAATACCGAACTGGCTCCGACGCCCTGGAACCCGCAAACCCTGCTGCTGACGATCGGCATCAAGGGCTACGAATTGCCGAAAATCCAGTTGCCGCCCGCCAACCTGGTGTTCCTGATCGACGTGTCCGGTTCGATGGACTCGCCCGACAAGATCGGGCTGCTCAAGCCGGCGCTGAAGCTGCTGGTCCGGCAACTGCGGCCCGAGGATAAAGTGGCGATCGTGGTCTACGCCGGCGCGGCCGGCATGGTGCTGGAACCCACGCCCGGCAGTCAGCGGGCGAAGATCGAAGCGGCGCTGGATCAGCTCAGCGCCGGCGGTTCCACCAACGGCGGCGCGGGCATTCAACTGGCCTACAACCTGGCCCGACAGGGCTTCGTCGAGGGCGGCGTCAATCGGGTGATTCTGGCCACCGACGGCGATTTCAACGTCGGCACGGTCAATTTCCAGGCGCTGAAGGATCTGGTGGAAGCCCAGCGCAAGAGCGGCGTCGCGCTCACTACGCTCGGTTTTGGCGCGGGCAACTACAACGACCGGTCGATGGAGCAACTGGCCGACGCCGGCAACGGCAACCACGCCTACGTCGACACCCTGCAAGAGGCCAACAAGGTGCTGGTCGAGCAGATGAGCGCCACCCTGCTGACCATCGCCAAGGATGTGAAGATTCAGATCGAGTTCAATCCGGCGCGGGTCGAGGAGTACCGCCTGATCGGTTACGAGAATCGAGTCCTGCGCCGCGAGGATTTCAATAACGACGCGGTGGACGCCGGCGACATCGGCGCCGGGCACACGGTCACCGCGCTGTATGAAATCGCCCTGAAAGGCAGCGGCGGCAGTCTGAGCGATCCGCTGCGCTACGGACAGCCGGCGGCGGACGGCGCCGCTCCGCGTGGCGACGAGATCGCTTTCCTGCGCTTGCGCTACAAGCAACCGGACGGCGAGGTCAGTCGATTGCTGGAGCAACCGATCCGGCGCGGGCAGGCGGTCGGGGACTGGCGGGAAACCAGCGAGCGTTTCCGCTTCGCGGCGGCGGTGGCCGGTTTCGGTCAGGTGCTACGCGGCGGGCGTTATACCCGCGATTTTGGTTACGACGAAGTACTGGCGTTGGCTCGCACCGCGCGGGGCACCGATCCTCATGGCTACCGGGGCGAGTTCCTGACCCTGGTCGGGCTGGCGCGGTCGCTCGATCCCGGTCGGGGTGGCGAGCAGGGACAGGCGATTCGCTGATCGAGGCGTCAGGGGATGAGGGACAGGTTTTCCTGGAATCTGGAATCCGATGCTCGAACCCTGATACCTTAGTTTTCATGCCGACCGCCGATGATGCCGACGAAACCCTCATGCTGCGCTACCGGGATGGCGATGCCGCCGCCTTTGCGCCGCTGTACACCCGCCACAAGGGGCCGCTGTACCGCTACCTGCTGCGCCAGTGCGGCCAGTCGGCGCTGGCCGAGGAACTGTTCCAGGACGTGTGGCTGAAGCTGATCGCCGCCCGAACCGGCTATACCGTGCAGGCCCGGTTCACGACTTATCTGTACCGGCTGGCCCACAACCGCCTAATCGATCACTACCGCGCCAGCCGCCGGGGGCTGCCGCTGTCCTACGCCGAGGATTGCCCGGAGTGGGTCGAGGTGCCTGCGCCGGTCGAAATCCAGCCGGAGGCGCAAGACGACCGCCGTCGCCAGGCCGAACGCCTGCTCGAACTGCTGGCCGAACTGCCCGAGGCCCAGCGCGAGGCAGTGTTGCTGAAGGAAGAAGCCGGGCTGTCGCTGGAGGAAATCGCCCAGGCTACCGGCGCCGGCCGGGAGACCGTCAAGAGCCGCTTGCGCTACGCCATGGCCCGCCTGAGGCAGGGCTTGAGAGGTGCGCGATGAACGATCCACGCGATGCGGAATTCCACGACGAGGATCTGTCGGCCTTGTACCGGGCTACTCGTGACCCCGAGCCGCCGGCCTGGCTGGACCCGCGCATCCTGGCGGCGGCCAACGCCGCGCCGCAACCGGTCCCGACGCTGGCGCCACCGCGCTCCCGGCGGCGGCGAACCCGAGTGTGGGCGGTGCCAGCGGCGCTGGCGGCGACCGTGGTGCTGGCGGTGGGTATCGTGCAGTTGGCGCGCGAGACCGGCGAATGGAGTCCGCCGCCCGAGAGCAAGGCGCTCCGCTCCCTGGCGAAACCCGCCGCCGAGGTGGACGCTGCTGCTTTCGGCCGCACCGAGTCTCGCGCCGATCATCGTGCTCCACCCTCCGCCGCGAATCTGCGACCCGCCATGTCCAGGGGCGAGGCGGTTCGGGTGGCGCCGCCATCGGCCCCCGCCCTGCCGGCCGCGCCGCCGGCCGTGTTGGAGCAGCGGTCGATGCCGCATCAGACCGCACCGGCGGAGCAGGAACGGCAACAGGATGTGCTCCGGGCCGCGCCGGCGGGCCGGCGGGCTGACGAGGACGCCGCATTACGGGATTATCTGGATCGCCGCTCGCCGGAGAAATGGCTGGCGGCCATCGCCGAGCTGCGGCGTCAGGGGCGGACAGCGGAGGCGGACGCCAGTCTGGCGGAGTTCCGGCGGCGGTATCCCGATTATCGGCTGGAGGTCGTACCGGAGCCGCCGCGATGAACGGAACGCGCCCTTCACCGTCCGCGCTGGCGGCTTTGGAGGCGCGTTTGCTGGATTTGCTGGTCGCCCATCCCGCCGGACTGAGCGAGCACGAGCTGCTGAAGCGGCTGCGCGAATGCGATCCTGGGTTCGCGGATTTTGACGCCCGCGAACCACTCAGCCTGTTTCGGGGTCACTACCTGCTGTTTCACGCGCTCTACCGGTTGCGGGAGCGCTTGGCCCGCGAGCGGCGCGGCCGCTTACGGGTGGACCCGCTGGGCATGGTGCTGGAGTCCGAACCGCTGCCTTGTGGCGAGGGTGGGACCGCGCTCGCGTCGGACGAACCCGATTTCGCGCTGTGCTACGCCGACTTGGATCGACTGGCGACGGTGACGGTCGCCGAAGTGAGCGAACTGTTGCGCCGTTTCCACGCCGCTTGTCGGCGGGACGGGCGGCGCGCGGCGCTAGCGGTGCTGGAGCTGCGGGACCCGGTCGATGCCGCGGCCATCAAGCGGCAATACCGGCGGCTGGCGATGCGCCACCATCCTGATCGGGGTGGCAACGGTCGGCGGCTGGGCGAGATCAACGCGGCGCTGGCGGTGTTGGAAGCGCACCCCGGTGGATTTGTCCGGGGCGAACGGTCATTTGGGTAGAAATTGCTTGATGGTCTCGAGCAGCGCGGCTTCTTCCACCGGCTTGATGATATAGCCCTTGGCGCCTTGCCGTGCCCCCCAGATTTTGTCGGTTTCCTGATCCTTAGTGGTGACGATAATCACCGGAATGTGTTGGGTGGCGGGATCCTTGGTGATCTGCCGGGTTGCCTGGAACCCGTTGATCTTGGGCATGACGACATCCATCAAAACCAGATCCGGCAGTTCGGCCTTGGCAACCTCGACGCCCTGGACCCCGTCGGTTGCCGTCAGGATTTCGTGCCCTTGCTTCTTGAGGATCTTGGAGAGACTCAGCGCCTGCGTGGGCGAGTCATCGACGATCAGTATGCGGGCCATTCTGCTACTCCTGGAATAATTTTTGCCTGTCGTCTGCGCGTCGCCGACGCAACGGGGCGGTCAACCCGTTTGAGGGAAAAGCTGGCGGGGCTATACGCTATTCATCGATGCCATCATCATAAGCGAAATTTGCCGGCTTGGGGGATGGTTTTGTTGTCGTCGGCCGGTTGCCGGCGCGTGATAGGATACCGAAATAACGAGTTGGATTCGTGGGAGCTTGTTGCATGAGTGATTCACTATTGAGCGTTTTCAAGCGCCTGATCCTGGCGCTGCGCGCGGTCGGACGCATTTTGGCCGACCCGGGATTCGCCGCCGGCGTGCTGCGGCTGGAACAAGGAGAAACGCCGGCGCCGGCGGAGCCTGCCAGGCCAGCGCTCCGGGAAACCCCGCCGGATTCCGCCTTGCAGTTGCTGGCGCTGTTGCAGCAGGAGGGGCGGTTCGTGGACTTTTTGCAGGAGAACGTGACCGCCTATTCCGACGCCGACATCGGCGGCGCGGCGCGGGTGGTGCATGAAGGCTGCCGCAAGGTGGTGCACGATTATCTGCAAATCAAGCCGGTGTGCGAGGAAGCGGAAGGCGTCCGGCTGACGTTGCCGGCCGGTTTCGACGCCACGGCGGTGCGGCTGACCGGCAACGTGGTCGGCCAAGCGCCGTTCACCGGCACGCTGATGCACCGCGGCTGGCGGGTGATCGGGATCACGTTGCCGAAAGTGGCCGAGGGCCACGATGTCCGGGTGCTGGCGCCGGCGGAGGTGGAGCTATGAGCGAAGCCCGTTTCGCCATCGGCATCGATCTGGGGACGACGAACTGCGTGCTGGCGGCGGTGGATTTGCAAACCAGCGACCTGGACGAAGTCGTCGACTGGATCGAAGCGATCCCGCAGTTGACGGCGCCGGGCGCGGTCGAGGAACGGCCGCTGTTGCCCTCGTTCCTGTATTTGCCGCATCCCGACGAGCTGCGTCCCGAGGATCGTACCCTGCCGTGGGGCGAGCAGCCGCCGTTCGTGGTCGGCGAACTGGCCCGCAGCATGGGCGGCCGCACCCCGATCCGGCTGGTGGCCAGCGCCAAGAGCTGGCTGTGCCACCCCGGCGTGGACCGGCGCGCGGCCATCCTGCCGGTCGAAGCGCCGGAGGAAGTGGAGCGGGTATCGCCGCTGCAAGCCTCGATGCGCTATCTGGAGCATCTGCGCGCCGCCTGGGATCTGCGCCATTCCGATGCGCCGCTGGCCGAACAGGAGGTGGTGTTGACCGTGCCGGCGTCCTTCGATCCAGCCGCCCGCGAGCTGACCGCCGAGGCGGCGGCGGCGGTGGGTCTGGGTCGTCATCTGGTGCTGTTGGAGGAGCCACAAGCGGCGCTGTATCACTGGATTCTGGCCAGTCGGGGCGAGTGGCGCAAGCAGGTGCGGCTCGGCGACATTATTCTGGTGATCGATCTGGGCGGCGGCACCGCCGACTTTTCGCTGATCGCCGTCACCGAACGCGGCGGCGCGCTGGAGCTGGTGCGGGTGGCGGTCGGCGATCATATTCTGCTGGGCGGCGACAACATGGATCTGGCCCTGGCCCATGCGGTTCGCGCCAAGTTGGCCGAACAGGGCACCCAGCTCGATCCCTGGCAATTGCAGGGCCTGACCCACGGTTGCCGCAACGCCAAGGAGATTTTGCTCGGCGATGCCCGTGTCGAGGCCGTGCCGGTGGTGGTGCCGAGTCGCGGTTCCCGGCTGATCGGCGGTACGCTGCGCACCGAACTGACCCGCGACGAGGTCGCTCGCACCCTGGTGGAAGGCTTCTTCCCCATGGTGGAGGCGTCTGCGCGACCGGCGACCCGGGCGCGGGCGGCGCTGACCAAGCTGGGTCTGCCCTACGCGCAGGACGCCGCCATGCCCCGTCATCTGGCGGCGTTCCTGGGCCGACAGGTCGAGGCGACCCGCGATTTGGCCGGGTTTGAGAATCGCCGGCCGGAGAACGCCAGTTTCCTGCATCCGACCGCCGTGCTGTTCAACGGCGGCGTGTTCAAGGCGCACTCGCTGCTGGATCGAACCCTGGAATTGCTCGACGGCTGGCTGGCGGCCGAGGGCGCGCCGCCGGTGCGGTTGTTGGAAGGGGCCGATCTCGATCTGGCGGTGGCGCGCGGCGCGGCCTATTACGGCTATGTGCGGCGCGGGCGCGGGGTGCGGATTCGCGGCGGCACGGCCAGGGCCTACTACGTCGGGGTGGAAAGCGCGATGCCGGCGGTGCCGGGTTTGGAGCCGCCCATTCATGCCTTGTGCATCGCCCCGTTCGGCATGGAGGAGGGGACGCAGGCCGAACTGCCGTCGCAGGAAGTCGGGCTGGTGGTGGGCGAGCCGGTGCGGTTCCGCTTCTTTGGTTCTTCGGTGCGGCGCGTCGATCAGGTGGGCGCGGTGCTGGAGCAATGGACGGCGGACGAGATCGAGGAACTGGAGGAGATCGAAGCCACCTTGCCCGCCGAGGACCGCCAGCCGGGCGAGGTGGTGCCGGTGCGGCTGCACGCGGCGGTGACCGAGGTGGGCACGCTGCGGCTGGAAGCGGTGCCGCGCGAAGGTGGGGAAGCCTGGAAGGTCGAATTCGACGTGCGCGGGAAGGGATAAGCCGAACCGTTGCGGAGTGATAGATCCATGACCGATTCGCAAACCCAGCGCCAGGATGCCTGCCAGTTATTGCGCCGGGTACTCGCTTACCCACTGGCCGATTTCCATACCGGCCAGTGGGAAGCAATTGACGCCTTAGTCAACCACCGGGAAAAGCTGCTGGTCGTGCAGCGTACCGGATGGGGCAAGAGCATGGTCTATTTCATTGCCACACGCTTGCTGCGCGACCGGGGTTCGGGGCCGACGCTGATTGTCTCGCCACTACTGGCCCTGATGCGTAACCAGATCGAAGCCGCCGAACGACTGGATATCCGGGCGCTGACCATCAATTTCGCCAACCGCGACGACTGGCCACAGCTTACCCACGCCATTCTGAACGATGAGGCTGACGCCGTGCTGATTTCCCCCGAACGGTTGGCCAACGATGAGTTCGTGCGGAATGTGCTATTGCCCATTGCCCAACGTCTTGGCCTGCTGGTGGTGGACGAAGCCCACTGTATCTCCGACTGGGGCCACGACTTCCGCCCGGATTATCGCCGTCTGATCCATGTGTTGCGGCGAATGCCGCCGAACATGCCCTTGCTGGGAACCACAGCGACCGCCAACAACCGGGTGTTGAAGGATATTAGCCAGCAGTTGGGCGACATCAAAATCCAGCGTGGCTCGCTGATGCGCGAAACCCTAGCCTTGCAAACCCTGCGTCTGCCCGATCAGGCAGCGCGACTGGCCTGGCTGGCGGAGCATCTGCCGAAATTGCCCGGAACCGGCATTGTGTACACCCTTACCCGTCGGGATGCCGAACAGGTGGCCGACTGGCTGAGTCGGAATAGTATTCCAGCTCGCGCCTATCACAGCGACAGCACAGCGGACGGTTTTGCCGATACCAACGCCTACCGGCAATATTTGGAAACCCTGCTGATGACCAACCAAATCAAGGCGCTGGTGGCGACCACGGCTTTGGGGATGGGTTACGACAAGCCGGATTTGGGCTTCGTCGTCCACTATCAGGCGCCCGGCTCCATCGTGGCCTACTATCAGCAGGTGGGCCGCGCCGGTCGCGCCATTGCCTACGCTGTTGGGATTTTGCTGGCGGGACGGGAGGACGAGGATATTCATGCTTTCTTCCGGGACAGCGCCTTTCCCGATGAGACTCAGGTCAACGCGGTACTCCACGCGCTGGAGCAGTCCGATGGCCTGACTGTGATCGAGTTGGAAGCGGTGGTCAACCTCAGACGCAGCAAGCAGATCGAGCACGTTTTGAAATTCCTGAGCGTTGAAAATCCCGCGCCGGTTATCAAGGAGGACTCGCGCTGGCGGCGAACGCCGGTGGCTTATCGCCTGGATCATGAGCGTATCCAGCGCCTAACCCGGCAGCGCGAGCAGGAGTGGCGCGAGGTTCAGGCGTATATCGACAGCCGGGACTGTCTGATGCGCTTTCTCGCCACGGCACTGGACGACGAGAACCCGCGGTCGTGCGGTCGATGCGCCCCGTGTCTGGGTCGTCCGGTGATCGGGGAAACCTTTTCGCAGACGCTGGCGGTGGAGGCGGCGCGCTATCTTCGGCGTTCCGAGTTGCCGCTGGAATGCAAAAAGCAGGTGGCCAACGGCGCGTTCATCGTGTACCCCTTTCGCGGCAATCTGGCGGCGAATCTGCGCGCCGAAACCGGACGGGTGCTGTCGCGCTGGGGTGATGCCGGCTGGGGACGGTGGGTGGCCGAGGACAAGCGAGCCGGCCATTTCCGCGACGAGCTGGTGGAAGCCGTGGCCGAGATGATGCAGCAACGCTGGCGTCCCCAACCCGCACCCGCCTGGGTCACCTGCGTACCGTCCCGCAACCATCCCACCTTGGCGCCGGATTTCGCCCGCCGCCTGGCGGCGCGACTCCAGTTGCCGTTCGTACCCGCCGTCGCCAAGCAGCGCGACAACCAACTACAGAAATTCCAACAAAATCGTTACCACCAGTGCCGTAACCTGGATGGCGTGTTCGCCGTTGCCGCTCCGATTCCAAATGGGCCGGTGTTGCTGGTGGATGACATGGTGGATTCGACTTGGACCCTGACGGTCGTGGCGGCCCTGTTGCGGCAGGCGGGGAGCGGGCTGGTATGGCCGACCGCGCTGGCGACTACTGCGGGCGGTGGGGATTGATATGGACCTGCACGCGCAGACCCAGGCGGTGTTGCTATTGACCGCCTACTTTTCCAAACCCGCCAAGGGCGAGCTGCGCCCGCTGTCGCCGACGGAATGGGGGCGCTTCGCTCGTTGGCTGAAGGAACAGAGGATCGCCCCGGAGATGCTGTTACGCGACGATCCGGCCCGGGTGCTGGCGGAATGGACGGATCGCACGGTGACACTGGAGCGCATTCATGCATTGCTGAACCGTGCCGGCGCGTTGGGGTTGGCCGTAGAAAAATGGCAACGTGCCGGCCTCTGGATGCTGATTCGGGCCGATAGCGATTATCCCAGCCGTCTGAAAAAGCATTTGCAAGCCGATTCACCACCCGTGCTGTTCGGGTGCGGCAACCGTCGATTGTTGGATCAGGGTGGGATTGCCATTATTGGTTCGCGTCACGCCAACCCGGAGGATTTGGCGTTTACGACTAGCTTGGGTACCGAAGCGGCGTTGCAGGGGCTATCGGTGATTTCCGGCGGCGCTCGCGGTGTTGACGAGACAGCGATGCTGGGAGCACTGGGGCGGGAGGGAACGGCGGTCGGCGTACTCTCCGATAGCCTGCTGCGTGTCGCCACATCGGCCAGGTTTCGCCCGAGCCTGCTGAACGGCAATCTGGCACTGATTTCGCCCTTCAATCCGGAAGCCGGTTTCGATGTGGGCAACGCCATGGGGCGCAATAAATACATCTACTGTCTGGCCGATGCAGCAGTGGTGATCGCGGCCGACAAGGAACAGGGCGGCACCTGGAGCGGCGCAGTGGAAAATCTCAGGCACGGCTGGACGCCGCTGTGGATCAAGCCACATTCCGATCCCACTTCCGGCAATGCCGAACTGGTACAGCGGGGTGGGCGCTGGTTGCCGGAGGCGCCATGCGATCGGGTAACCCTGTTCGACCGGGAGAACCCGGCATCAACGCCTGCTATTGATCGAGCGCCAGATTTGATCGCAGAGTCCGATCTGCCTCCTCTGAGGTTATCGGAAATGCCGGCCTCGTCCGTGGACCCCACGATTGATAAGCTGGGTTTTTACCAGTTGTTCCTGCACCGCCTGCGAAAATTAACCACGAAGATACCGGTTACCGATCAGGAGTTGTTGACCTGTTTCGATGTCGGTAAACCTCAATTGCGGGATTGGCTGAAACGAGCTGTAGAGGAAGGGCAGGTGAGAAAGCTTAGCAAGCCGGTGCGCTATCAGTGGCAGTCGGCGCGGCCCGAGCAGAACTCGCTTTTCACAGATGAGCGAGGACTAAACCATCGGTCGCTCTAGCACCCCTCGCTATCTGGTCGGCATCGACCTGGGCACCACCCATACGGTGGTAGCCTACGCCGATTTGAAGGCTGCCGGAGCGGCGGACATCCACCTCTTCCCCATCGAACAACTGATCGCGCCCGGCGCGGTGGCGGCCCGTCCGCTGTTGCCCTCGGTGCGCTATCACCCGGCCAAAGGCGAACTGGCGGCGGCGGACATCCAACTCCCCTGGACCTTCGACGACCCCGGCGAGGTGGCCGATGCGGTACTGGGCGAACTGGCCCGGGAGCGGGGGGCGCGGGTGCCGGGGCGGTTGGTGGTCAGCGCCAAAAGCTGGCTGTCGCACGCCGGAGTGGATCGCACCGCGCCGGTGCTGCCCTGGGGCGCGCCGGAGGAGGTCGCCAAGGTTTCGCCGCTAGCCGCCAGCGCCGGCACCCTCGCCCATGTCCGCGCCGCCTGGAATCAGCGCTTTCCCCGCCAGCCGCTGGAGCGGCAGGAACTGGTGTTGACCGTGCCGGCTTCCTTCGACGAAGTGGCGCGGACCCTGACGGTGGAGGCCGCGCGGCTGGCCGGCTTGCCGGAACTGCGGTTGGTGGAGGAGCCGCAGGCAGCCTGCTATGACTGGTTGCACCGCCATCGGGACGATGTGGCGGCGATCTTGGGCGAGTCCCGCCTGTTGCTGGTCTGCGATGTGGGCGGCGGTACCACCGACCTGACTTTGATCCAGATCGAACCGGGGGAGAAGGAGCCGCATCTGACCCGGATCGGCGTGGGCGAGCATCTGATGCTGGGCGGCGACAACATGGATCTGACCCTGGCCCGAACCGTCGAAACCCGGCTGGGTGGCGGGCGTCTCAGCGCCGGCGAGCTGTCGCAACTGTGGCAGCAGTGCCGGAGCGCCAAGGAACGACTGCTGGCGCCCGATGCGCCGGAGCGGGTGACGGTGACCGTGCTCGGTGGCGGCGGCCGGCTAATCGCTGGCGCGCGCTCGGCGGAACTGAGCCGCGACGAGGTACAGGCGCTGCTGGTGGATGGCTTTCTGCCGCTGGCGGGGGCGGACGAACGGCCCCAGGGCCGGCGGGCGGCGGTGGTCGAATTCGGCTTGCCCTATGCGGCCGATCCGGCCATCAGCCGTCATCTGGCGGCGTTTCTGGCCCGACACGCCGACGCGGCCCGCCGGGCGTTGGGCGAACGGGCGCCGCATGATCGACCGTCGATGCCGGACGCGATGTTGCTAAACGGCGGGGTATTCCACGGCGCGGCCCTGTCGGAACGGCTGCTGGAACTGCTGGCCGGCTGGCGCGGTGGGCCGCTGTTGCGGCTGGACAACCCCGAACCCGAACTGGCGGTGGCGCGCGGCGCGGTGGCCTACGGGCTGGCGCGGCGCGGTCGGGGCCTGAAGATCGGCGGCGGCTCGGCGCGGAGCTATTTCCTGGTGGTGGACGGCGGCGTGCGGGCGTGCAAACAGGGCGTCTGCCTGCTGCCGCGCGGCGCGGAGGAGGGGCGGGAAATTCGGCTGGATCGAACCTTTTCCCTGCGGTTGGGTGCGCCGGTGCGGTTTCACCTGATGTCCTCGACCGGGGATGCGACCTTTGCGCCGGGCGAGTTGGCCGGGCTGACCGCCGGGGAGTTTTTGCCATTGCCGCCGGTCGTCACGCTGATCGAAAGCGAGGCCGGAGCGGGCGAAGTCCCGGTGCAACTGAGCGCGCAACTGACCGAGGTCGGTACCCTGGAGCTGGATTGCATCGCGGTGGAGCCCTCACCCCCGGCCTCTCTTCCGGTGGGAGAGGGGAGCGCTGGACCGAAACGCTGGCGGCTGGCCTTTCAACTGCGCGGCGGCGACGTGGCGGCGCCAGCCCGGTTGCATCCCCGTTTTCCCGAGGCGGCGGCGCGGATCGAACGGTTTTACGGTTCCCGCGCGGCCGATGTAGAGCCCAAGGCGATCAAGGGCTTGCGCGCCGACCTGGAGCGCTTGCTCGGCCGGCGCGAGACCTGGGAGACCCCGCTGTTGCGCGAGCTGTTCGGGGTGCTGTGGGCCGGCGCCCGGCGGCGGCGGCGTTCGGCCGATCACGAGCGGCTGTGGTTCAGCCTGGCGGGTTTTTGCCTGCGGCCGGGTTTCGGCTATCCGCTGGACGACTGGCGGGTCGGACAGGTGTGGGCGCTGTACGAGCAGGGCGTGCAGCACCACCGGGACGCCCAGGCGCGGGCGGAGTGGTGGACGCTGTGGCGTCGGGTGGCCGGCGGTCTGGACGCGGCGGCGCAACTGCGGCTGAGTGAGGATCTACTGGCCGATTTGCGTCCGCCGACCGGTAAAGCCGCCAAGGACAGGCCCGCGGGAATCGAAGACATGGCGCGGCTGGCCGGCGTGTTGGAACGGTTGCCGGCGGCGCGCAAGCTCGAATTCGGCGATCTGCTGCTGGCGCGGCTGGCGCGCAAGGGCGAGTCCCCGCAACTGTGGTGGGCGGTGGGCCGACTGGCGACCCGTGTTCCGGTGTATGGCAGCGCCCATGATGTCGTGCCGGCGGCAACGGCGACGGACTGGCTGGAACGGGTGCTGGCGCTGGACTGGAAAGCGGTGGCGCCGGCGGCTTTCGCCGCGGTTCTGCTGGCGCGGCTGAGCGGCGACCGCCAGCGCGATCTGGACGACTCGACACGGGCGCGGGTGATCCAGCGGCTGCGGATGGCCAAGGCTCCCGCCACATGGCTGCGGATGGTGGAAGAGGCGATCGAGCTGGACGAGGCCGACGCCGGCCGGGTGTTCGGCGAGGCGTTGCCGCCAGGCTTGCGGCTGGCGGGCTGAGCCAGCCGGTCGCCAAGGCGCTGCCAGAGCAGCGAACAAGGAACTATAATCGGATAGGAATGGTTCTCCTTCTGTCGGCTCTTTGCGAGGTTCCATCCCATGACTGCCGCAACGCTCGCCTCGCCAGCATCGGCCCCGGTGCTGCCCGTGACCTACCCCGAATTTCTTGCCGCTCTCCTGGCCGGCGACCGTCGGCGCTGCACGGTGTTGACCCGGCAGACCCTGGCGGATGGCATTCCGGTCATCGACTTGTACCAGCGGTTGTTTCAGCAGGCGCTGTATCGCGTCGGCGACTTATGGGAGCACAATCAAATCTCGGTCGCCAGCGAGCACTTGGCCACCTCCATCGTCGAAGGGTTGCTCAATCAGATTTACCCCGAGGTGATTTCGCCGCGCCGGACTGGCAAGAGCATCGTCGTGACGTCGGTGGAGGGCGAGCTGCACCAGGTCGGCGGCAAGATGGCCTGCGATGTATTTGAAATGCACGGCTGGGACGCCTTCTATCTGGGCGCCGACACCCCGGCCCGCGAACTGCTGCGCCTGCTACACGAGCAGCCGCCCGATCTGGTGGGGCTGTCCTTGAGCGTTTATTTCCACATCGGCGACCTGCGCGCGACGGTCGACGCCATCCGCGCCGAATTCCCTGTTTTACCCATCCTGATCGGCGGTCAGGGCTTGCGGCATATCGGGCCGACGCTGTTTCAGGGTCCGAACGTCCATTACCTGGCCGATCTGAGCGAATTGAACCGTTTCGTCGCCTCGCTGCAATAAGGGAGCGGGGACGCCATGACCGGCGATGAACGGCTGCCCGCCGCGAGGGAGATTGCCGGCATGGTGGAACCTGCGCTGACGGAAACCGCGCCAGCGCTGCAACGCTGGACGGCGGAACTGAACGGAGCGCGCGACGACAGCGCGGCGCTGGCGGTCGGTGTTTTCGATCTGGCCGGCAACGCCTTGTACCTCAATCGCGGCATGGCTCAGGTGCTGGGCGGCGACCTGCCCGACCATCCCCGCCACCGCTATCTGGTCAATCCCAGTTTCGAGGAATTGCTGGAGCCGGCGGGAGACGGCCTGATCTTCAGCGGCTGGCTGACGGTGGGGGATGGCCGCCGAGTCAGCCGCACCCTGCGAACCCAGGTGTTCCGCAAGAGCGAGGAGCTGTTGGTCGCCGGTGAGTACGACGCCATGGAGATGGACAGCCTCAGCCGGGAGCTGGCGCGCACCAATCAGGAAATCAATAACCTCCAGCGGGAACTGATCCGCAAGAACGCCCGGCTGTCGCAAACGCTGGAGCAGTTGCGGGAGACCCAGGCGATGCTGGTGCAGGCCGAGAAGATGAGCGCGCTCGGTCAGTTGGTGGCCGGAGTGGCGCACGAGATCAACAACCCCATGGCCTTTATCGCCGGCAATCTGAGCAGCCTGCGGGAAGGGGTGGATTCCCTGAGCGCGGCCTACCAGCAACTGGAGACGCTGGCGCTGGACGCGGCGGCCCCGGCCGAACCGGTGCGAGCCATCCGGGTGCGGCATGACCTCGACTTTATTCTCGATGATTTCAGCGCACTACTGGCCGCCACCGAGGACGGGGTTGGCCGGGTGCGGCGGATCGTGGCCGACTTGCAGACCTTCTCCCGCTTGCATGAAGCCGCGCGCAAGACGGTGGATCTGGCCGAAAACCTGCGCAGTACCCTGGCGCTGGCCAAATCGGAATTGACCGCGCGCCGGATCGAGACCGATCTCGAATGCGTCGATCTACCGCCGGTCGAGTGCTATCCGGCCGAACTCAATCAGGTGTTCATGAATCTGATCGTCAACGCCATCCAGGCGATGCTGCGGGGGGGGACGCTGAGCATTCGCGGCGCGCGGCGGGCCGATGGCTGGATCGCCCTGCGCTTCCAGGACACCGGCGCCGGCATCGCGCCCGAGATCGCGGACAAGATCTTCAACCCGTTTTTCACCACCAAGCCGGTGGGGAGCGGCACGGGGCTGGGCCTGAGCGTGTCCTACAATATCGTCAAGCATCATGGCGGGCGGATTGAAGTCGAATCCACCGTCGGGCAGGGCGCTGCGTTCACGGTACTGCTGCCGGAGCGTCAACCCTGAAACCTCCCACTCCATCCTGATCACCGTTGCGGCCTGACGGGAGACGCACCGATGCCATCATCCACTCTCATGATCCGCCTGCATGAGGCGACCGACGAGATTCACGCTCAGATCCAGGAGTTGCCGTATCTGAAGGCGCTCGAACGCCGCGATTTGCCGCTGGAAAGCTACGTGGGGCAGTTGCGCGCCATGGCCGTCCTGCACGGCGTGCTGGAGCACGAGTTGCCCGTACGGCGGGATGCCCGTCTGGGCGCCGTCTGGATGGAGGACATGCGCCGGTTTTCGCGGGTGCAGAGCGACCTGACTTTTTTCGCTCCCCGGGCCGTGCTCGACATCCCCGCCGTTCACGAGGCCGCCAAGGCGCTGGCGGATCGCATCTTGCAGCGCTCTCTGGACGCGCCGATTACTTTACTGGGTTATCTCTACGTGCTCGAAGGCTCCATCCTGGGCGCGGAGGTTCTGGCGCCGCTGGCGAAGGAGGCCTTTGGTCTGGACCCGCGCCGCGGGCTGGCCTACCTGGCGTGGGACAGCGCGGCCGCGCGTGAGCGCTGGCGGGGTTTCGGCGAGCGCATGGACACCGTGCCGGTCACCGCCGAGGAAACCGACGCCATCGTCATCGCGGCCTTGGAAGCGTTCGCCGGGATCCGCCGCATTTTTCAAGCGCTTTATCCGTTCGACCCCGCCGATCTGGCCTTGAAGGTTACGGCACTGAACCCGGAAGCGGGCGCTCATCCGGTGCCGGATAACCCCATGGAAGTGGAAGCCGCCATTCGCGCCGGCCGACGCTGTTGTCTGGAATACCCCTATTTCGCCTGGCGCTACGGCGAGCGCGGCCAGCGCTATACCTACAGCGACAGTGCGTGGCTGGCGACCCTGATTTCGCGCGATCAGGCGATGGTCAACGTCCAAGTGGAGTGGCTGGGGGGGGTGCTGGCTTCGCGGGGCATGCCTCGAATCCTGCTCCAGCGGCATCTTGAGCTGCTCTATGAGGAACTGGCCGCACGGGTGCTGGAGCGCAAAGAGGAAGACGTGGCCAAACTGCTGGTCGCGGCCGACCGTCTGGCCGGGCAACGCCGCGCCGTCATCGCCGACGCCGATTTCGACGCCATCCGCGCCCGCTTCGAGCAGGCGGCGGGACCGGATTGGCGGGTGCGCCTGCCGGGGGTGGGGGCCATGCTGGTCAGCGCCGTCGCCGACCAGATCCACGGCATCGAGGAGGCGGTGGCCAGCCTGGAAGGCTGGCTGACCGATCCAAACCGGTTTCCGCCCCATTGGATCGCCGCCGTTCGGGACGCCCTGCGAGAGGCCCGCGCCCGCGCGGTGGCCGTGCGGAAAGGCCCGGCCGAGACCGCCGGTTAGCACGTCGCTCGCCCTGCTGGACAGCTATGAACCTTGCCATGACTTCCCCCGCCCCGGCCGAGATCACCGCGCCGCGTTGTCGGGTGCTGGTGATCGACGACGAGCCCGAAGTGCTCAACGCCATGAACCGGCAGTTGCGCCGGGAATTCGAGGTCTATCTCGCCCACGGCGCCGAGGAAGCGCTGGCGATTTTGCGCGAACAAGCGATTCAGGTGGTGATTTCGGACGAGCGCATGCCGGGGGTGACCGGCTCCGAATTCTTCAGTCAAATCAAGGAAAAATACCCACAGGCCATCCGTCTGCTGCTGACCGGCTACGCCGACTTGCAGGCGGTGATTCAGGCCATCAACCAAGGGCGCATCTACCGCTATATCACCAAGCCCTGGGATACCCTCGAAATTCGCACCATCGTCCGCGAGGCCTACGACCGCTACCGGATGATCGTGCACAACCAGAATTTGCTCGACGAATTGCGGGAAGCCAACGAGCGGCTGGAACAGCGCGTGCGAGAGCGTACCGAGGAGTTGGAGGGGGCGCTACGGGAGCTGCGCGACAGCGAGCAGCGCTATCGCAGCATCGTGGACAACATTAACGATCCGGTGATGGTCACCGATTTGCGGGCGCGCATTCTATCGGTGAACCCGGCGTTCGTGCGGGTGACGGGCTACGCGGTCGAGGAGGTGCTGGGCCGCCATCCCAAGCTGATGGCTTCCGGGCATCATGATCGGGAATTCTACGCCGGGCTGTGGCAGCGGTTGCACGCCGAGGGCTTCTGGCGCGGCAACGTGGTGAACCGCCGCAAAAACGGCGAGATTTACGTGCAGCGGCTGACGGTTTCCACCATTCGCGACGATGCCGGCAACGGCTTGTACGTGGCGGTCTACACCGACCTGACCGAAGAGATGCAGGAGTTGGAACGGGTGCGGTTCCTGGCCCATCACGACGCGCTGACCGGCTTGCCCAACCGGATGCTGTTATTCGACCGGCTTTCCGAGGCGATCCGGGAAGCCCGTCGCCGCAGCGACCGGGTCGGCGTGCTGTTTATCGACCTCGACGGGTTCAAGCCGGTCAACGACCAGTATGGCCACGAAATAGGCGATGTCCTGCTGCAAGCCTTTGCCCATCTCCTGGAACAGAGCGTGCGCGAGTCCGACACCGTGGCGCGGCTGGGCGGCGACGAGTTCGTGGTGGTGTTGCGGGAGGTCGAGACGCCCGAGGACGCGGCCCAGGTGGCGAGGAAGATTTTGGCTGGGCTGCAACAGCCTTTTCAACACGGCGCTCTGGAGCTGCGGCTGGGGGCCAGCATCGGCATCGCGCTCTGGCCGGACCACGGTGAGGACACCGGCGCCCTGCTGAAGAATGCCGACGGCGCCATGTACGCCGCCAAACAGGGCGGCCGTTCGTCCTACCGTTTCGACGATTCGGCCGCACCGTCCTGAGCGCGGCGGCACGCCGCGCCCGATTCCGCCGGGGGTCAGCCGGCGACCCGAAGGACGATCTTGCCGCGGGCGTGGCCGGTCTGGCTGATGGCGTGCGCCTGGCGGACCTCGGCCAGCGGTAGCACGGTGTGGATCACCGGTTGGATCCGGCCCTCGTCGATCAGGCGGGCGATTTGGGTCAATTGCTCGCCGCTGGGGTGGATGAACACGAAGGCGCTGCGGACTCCATGGGTCGCGGCGACCGCCTCCGGCGGCGGACTGACCACCGAAACCAGAATCCCGCCCGGTTTCAGCACCTGCCAGGACCGCTTTTGCGTGTCGCCGCCGATGGTGTCGAATACCACGTCCACATCTTTTACCGCGTCCTCGAAATGGGTTTTGGTGTAGTCGATGAACTGGTCCGCGCCCAATTCGGTCACGATGCCGGAATTGAGCGCCGAGGCGGTGGCGATGACCCGCGCGCCGCGCGCCTTGGCCAGTTGCACCGCCAGGCTGCCCACCCCGCCGGCGGCGGCGTGGACCAGCACGGTCTGCCCGGCTTGCAACTGAGCGGCGTCCACCAGCGATTGCCAGGCGGTCAGCGCGGCCAGCGGCACGGCGGCGGCGTGGATGTGGTCCAGGCCGGCCGGCTTGCGGGCGGCGTCGCTGGCCTTGACGGCGATGTATTCGGCATAGCCGCCGTCCCGCTCGATGTCGGGCCGGGCGTACACGTCGTCCCCGACTTTGAACGCGGTCACCGCCGGATCGACCTCGACCACCTCGCCGGACACGTCCCAGCCGAGGATCAACGGCAGGGTATGGCGCAGGGCGCCTTGCAGATAGCCTTCGCGAATCTTCCAGTCCACCGGATTGACCGCCGCCGCCCGCACCCGGATCAGGATGTCTTCAGGTTCGAGCGTCGGCAGGGGGACGTTCTCTTCGTAGTGCAGGACTTCGGGTCCGCCGTAGGCGTGAATGCGTACCGCTTTCATGGTTGCCATGCGAGTTCTCCACGGGGTCAATAATTCTTGTTGTCAGAGTGTAGGATGCTGGCTGCTCCGTTTTCAGTCCGTCGAGCGAACGCCATGCGGCAAGATCAGATTCGATCCAAGGAAAGCGCCCATCATGCCCACCACCACTCATCGCATCGAACTGCCCGCGCCGGCGCCAGGCACGCAACGGGCGCTGCGGATCCATCGCTACGGCACGCCCGGTGCGCGGCCCAAAGCCTATTTTCAGGCGGCCCTGCACGCCGACGAACTACCGGGTCTGCTGGTGGCGCAACACCTGCTGCGCGGATTGGAACAGGCTTGGGAGCAGGGCCGGATGGCGGGCGAGGTGGTGGTGGCGCCGGTCGCCAATCCGATCGGCTTGAGCCAGCATTTCAACGGCCGCCTGCTGGGCCGCTTCGACGGCGAAGGCACCGGCAATTTCAACCGCGGCTTTCCCGATTTGACGCCGCTCGCGCTGGAGCGGGTGCGGGGGCGGTTGAGCGCCGATCCGGCGGCCAATGTGGCGTTGATCCGGTCGATATTGCAGGCGGTGTTGGCCGAACGGCGGGCGACGCGGGAGGCGGACGCGCTCAAGCGGGCGCTGTTGGGTTTGGCCATCGACGCCGATTTCGTCTTCGACCTGCACTGCGACGGCGAGGCGCTCTTGCATCTGTACGCATCGCGCTGGCAGGCGGACGAGGCGCGGGCGCTGGGCGCGGAACTGGGCGCGGCGGCGATTTTGCTGGAGGAAGAGCCGGGCGGCAATCCCTTCGACGAAGCCTGCGCCGGTCCGTGGTGGAAGCTGCGCGCGGCGCTGGCGGGGGAGGGTCCGGTACCGCTGGCCTGCTTCGCCACCACGGTGGAACTGCGCGGGCAAGCCGACGTGAGCGACGAGCACGCGGCGGCCGACGCGGCGGCGCTGCTGCGGTTTTTGCAACGGCGCGGCGTCATCGCCGGCGAGCCGGGGCCGTTGCCGGAACCGCGCTGCGCGCCGACTCCGCTGGACGGCGTGGACGTGCTGACCGCGCCAGCCGCCGGCGTGCTGGTCTACCGCAAGCGCCTAGGCGATGTGGTGTCGGCCGGTGAGATGGTGGCGGAACTGGTGGACCCGCTGGGCGAACCGCCCGGCGCGGCGCGGACGGCCGTTTGCGCCGCGACCAGCGGCCTGTTGTTTGCCCGCATGGCCGAACGGCTGGCTCGACCCGGACAGAAATTCTGCAAGGTGGCGGGGCGGGAACCGCTGACTTATCGCCAGGCCGGGACGTTGCTGGAGGATTGATGCGGCAGGGCGGCGAGCCGCAGAAGAATCGCGGGCGATGATGGGAATCCACCGGACAGTCGATGCGATGATCGAGACACATTCCGGCCTCGTTTGGGGTTGAAATCCAATTTTGGCATGCGACCGCTATGCGCTATGATCGATGGAACCGCAAGCAACCTTTAATACGGGGTAACAGCATGGATTTAATTGGATTTCTGATTATTGGCCTGATCGCGGGCTGGATTGCGACCCACTTTATGCGCGGCACCAGCATGGGGCTGGGCGGCAATCTGGTGATCGGGGTGATCGGTGCCTTCGTCGGCAGTTTTCTGTTTGGCGTGCTCGGTTTTGCCGCATTCGGCCTGATCGGCAGGCTCATCACCGCCACGGTGGGCGCCATGGTTTTGCTGTACGTGGTGCAAGTGCTCAAGAAAGCCTGACTTTTGCAAGGCCTCGATTCCGGTTGTTAGAAAGCGACGCAGCCGGCTCCGCCTGACGCCGGTCGAGACGGTATCGTGCCGGTCTCGCCCGTGTTTTCATCAGATTCCGATCTGGGAGTTTCGCCGACCCATGGATGCTCTCTGGCTTGGGCTCGCTTTTTTTCTGGGATTGCTGTTTCGTTATCTGGGCTTGCCGCCGTTGGTCGGCTATCTGGCGGCGGGGTTCGTGCTGAACGCCCTGGGTCAGGAGGGCAGCGAGCTACTCGAACGGATCGCCCATGCCGGGGTGTTGCTGCTGCTGTTCAGCGTCGGCCTCAAACTGCGGATTAAAAGCCTGATTCGTCCCGAGGTGTGGGGCGGCGGGCTGCTGCATCTGGCGATCAGCGGGGTGCTGCTGGGGCTGGGTTTGCTCGCGGTGTTGACGCTGCCGGTGGGGCAGGCGCTGCTGCTGGCGACGACCCTGGGTTTTTCCAGCACGGTGCTGGCGGCCAAGAGCCTGGAGGAAAAAGCGGAACTGCGCGCCTTTCACGGCCGGGTGGCGATCGGCATTTTGATCATCCAGGATTTGGCGGCGCTGGTGTTGATGACGGTGGCGGGAGTGGGAGCGCCGTCGCCGTGGGCCTTGCTGGTGCTGGGGCTGCCGCTGTTACAGCCGCTGGTGATGAAGTTGCTGGACTGGAGCGGCCACGACGAATTGCTGGTGCTGTACGGTCTGGCTCTGGCGCTGGTGGTCGGCGGCCTGGGTTTCGAACAGCTGGGGCTGAGTTCGGAGCTGGGCGCGCTGTTGTTGGGCGTCCTGCTGTCGAGTCACTCCCGGGCGGTCGAACTCTCCAAGGCCCTTTGGTCGCTCAAGGAGGTGCTGCTGGTCGGTTTTTTCCTGCAAATCGGCTTGGAAGGCTGGCCCAGTTTGGCCGCGCTGGGCGGAGCGATGCTGCTGGCGTTATTGCTGCCGCTCAAGGCGGCACTGTTTTTCCTTATCCTGATCGCCTTCCGGCTGCGTGCGCGCACCGCCTTTCTGACGGCGCTGGCGCTGGCCAGCTACAGCGAGTTCGCGCTGATCGTGGCGAAGTTCATGGTCGGCAACGGACAACTGGATTCCGAATGGCTGGTGTTGCTGGCTCTGACCGTGGCGCTGTCTTTCGTGATCGCCGCGCCGCTCAACCGTTTCGCCCACGTCCTGTACGAACGGCTGGAACGCCGGCTGGCGCGGTTTGAGCGGCCCGACCATCATCCCGACGAACAGCCGGTGTCGCTGGGCAGCACGCAGATTCTGATTCTCGGCATGGGCCACGCGGGGACGTCCGCCTACGATTTTCTGAAGAAGCGCCAGCATGTCCCAGGCCAGCATAGGATGCGGATGGTTTCCGGCATCGATTCGGATCTGGTCAAGGTCGAACGGCATCTTCATGAAGGCCGCCGGGTAGTCTACGCCGATGCCGAGGATCCGGGTTTCTGGCATCGCTTGCGCTTGGACGGTCTCAAGGCGGTGGTGCTGGCGATGCCGGACCCGGAGGCGAAGAGCATCGCCGCCCGGCAGTTGCGGCGGCGTGGTTTCCAGGGCTTGATCGGCGCGATCAGCACCTATCCCGAGGAAGAGGAAGCTCTGAAGGCAGCGGGTGCCGACATGACGTTCCTTGCCTACAACGAAGTCGGCGTGGGCTTGGCCGAGCATGTTTGGGAGGCGCTGGAGCAACGGGCCGACGAGCGATCCGGAAATGCGGCGGTTTGACACCAATTCGGATGGCCGTGGTCTATCGGACGTAGGCTCCAACCCACCGAAAGGAGTAGCCATGAGTTACAAAGTCAGTAAACCCGACGCCGAATGGCGGGCGCGGTTAAGCCCGGAGCAGTATCGAATTTGCCGCCAGAAGGGGACGGAACCGGCGTTCACCGGCGCGTATCACGACTGTCACGAGCCGGGCGTCTACCGCTGCGCGTGTTGCGGCACTCCGCTGTTCGATGCTGGAGCCAAGTTCGATTCCGGCAGTGGCTGGCCCAGTTTCTGGGAACCGGTGGAGGCGGAAAAGGTGGCCACCGCCGAGGATCGCGGTGGGTTCATGCGCCGCACCGAGGTGCTGTGCGCGGACTGCGGGGCGCATTTGGGCCATGTGTTCGATGATGGCCCGGCTCCGACCGGTTTGCGTTATTGCATCAATTCGGCGGCGTTGAAGTTGGAAGACAAGGCGGCGGTGTGACAGATCGCGTTTTCTGAATGGAACGGCCACGAGGGGGCCGGTTGGATACGGAACGCTTCCGTTTCTTGGGCATGACCTGATCGGGCCAATTTGGCCCGATTTTTTTGCTGATAGTTAGTTTGTGACAAAAATCGTCCAATTTTTGGACGTAAATGGTATTAAGGATGATCGACTACCCAGTAAAACACTCTTCGATTATTAAAGATGCATGAGGGTAGTTTTAATTTAATCAATATGTTGTGATTTATTTTGGGTTTTTATCGGATTGGTTTGATGTTTGCTACAAGCGGTTGACATTCAGTAATGTCGATAGCATCAAGCAGGAAGTTCGATAAGTCCTGAACTGGATCCAATTTATGAGGAACAAACCGATGCGATTTCATACAGCAGCCGTGATGACGACGATATTTGCGAGTGCGTTGGCGATCCCGCAACTGGCGGCGGCGGGGTGTCTTAGCTATAACGATGTCAAGACCGCCCATGCGGAGACGGCGGAGAATGGAGGGAACACCGAAATTACTTTGGACGGCAGTTGCTACAATTTAGTGACTGTGGTGTATCTGGGCCAGCAGAACGGCACCATGGTGCAGGTGCCGTCTGCGAGTGTCGTACACAACGGCCCCAATCAAATCGTTGTGACGACAGTTGGCCTGTTGCCGCCGGGCGATTATAGGGTTGAGTTGTGGTACAACACCATCAGCGGCGGCGCTGCCGCCGGCAACGGGACTGCGTTCCTGACCATTCCCACTGAGGGTCCGGCGGGTCCGCCGGGTCCGCCGGGTCCGCCGGGTGCGACGGGTGCGACGGGTCCCGTGGGTCCCGTGGGTCCCGTGGG
The DNA here is from genome assembly GCA_027492875.1 of Candidatus Competibacteraceae bacterium. Taxonomy (GTDB): domain Bacteria; phylum Pseudomonadota; class Gammaproteobacteria; order Competibacterales; family Competibacteraceae; genus Competibacter. The sequence continues at coordinate 27,209 of JAPUDV010000074.1, forward strand.
TCCCGTGGGTCCCGTGGGTCCCGTGGGTGCGACGGGTGCGACGGGTGCGACGGGTGCGACGGGTGCGACGGGTGCGACGGGTGCGACG
>JAPUDV010000074.1:27396-67211 GCA_027492875.1 Candidatus Competibacteraceae bacterium
GGTCCGCAGGGTCCAAGCGCGATGGTCATTGGTGGAGGTACGCTTGGCGGTACACCTTTTTCTAACGGTTCTACACAGTATATCGGGATGTTTCTCTCCAGGGACTCCACTACTCGAATCAATGTAGCTCAGCCCATGCCTGTGGCAGGCACTGTGAGTAATCTGAGAGTCATTCTCATCGCGGCGCCGGGTAGCGGCCAGACATTGACGTTTACCCTGATGAATGGATCGACACCGACCTCTTTGACCTGTGCAACGGGTAACACGATGACCTGTTCGGATACCACCAACTCTGCTAGCTTTGCAGTTGGAGATGAGCTATCCCTCCGAGCAGTTTGCAGCGGCGGTGGCAATTGTAGTCTTACTAGTTCCATTACGGCTGGCAACGCGCGTTGGACCGCCCAGTTCTCCCCCAATTAAAGCACCAGTTAGGGGGTAGGAATATTTATCGCTCATCTTGTTGCTTGGGCTGCGTCACCGCAAAACCACTCGCTTTGGGAGGAGCCTTTATCGGCCGGTTCGCATAACCCTCAACGAGCAACACTGATTCCACAGGAACCGACGAAGAATCGGATAATCCGGTGAATTCGTTGGGTGATACCAGACTACTTATCCGTACTCTGTGTACCGGTCCATAGGTTAAGTGAGAGGAGAAACCAAATGCGATTTCATACGGCAGTAACCGCATTCCTGTTCGCGGGTGCGCTAGTGGCGGTTCCGCAACTGGCGGCGGCGGCGTGCTTTAGCTCTACCGATGTCAAGACCAACCACGCGGATGTGGTGAAGGATATAAATAACAATACCGTTATTACCTTGGATGGTGTTTGCTACGGCTTGGTGGGAAAGGTGTTTCTGGGCCAGCAGAACGGCGCCTTGGTGCAAGTAATAGCACCACCGGCGAGCATCGCGGATAACGGCACCAATCAGATCGTCGTGACGCTGCCTAGCCTGCTGCCGGCGGGCGACTACTTGGTTGAGTTGCGGAACAATGCCAATGCCTTCGCCGGCAGTGTGTTCCTCACCGTGCCGGACTTGGCCGCCACCAGCGGCGCCACCGGTTATGAGCAAGTCGCGGGTACTACGAGTAGTAACAATAGCAGCGCTAAGACGGCGACCGCCACCTGTCCCAATGGGAAAAAAGTCGTCGGCGGGGGTTGGAATACTCCTAGCCAGAGCGGGTTTCCTCCGTTTGTTTTGTCCAGCCGAGCCACTTCGGACACCGTTTGGACTGTAACGACTACCCTCGCTCTCGGCTCGTTCAGCCTGCAAGCTTTCGCCATCTGCATCAATGCGGAGGCCGATGCCTCGTAAATAAAGGACAGTAACCGCCGAGGCGCTTTCCGTGAATCGGCCAATCGTTGAAAAGGCGGGGTTTCCCCGCCTTTTTCTTGTCCCGCGACATCGCGATTCATTACCACCGCGCGGTGGGATTATTCAACACGAAACCGCAGGCCGCCGGCAGCTTGTCCTCGGATGGTGGCCGAGGTTTCTGGTAGGGTCGCGGCGACAGTACCGCCTGCACGATGTCCCGCACCCAGTGGGCCAGATCGGCGTCGCAACCGTCGTCGGGCGGGATCGGCTTCTGTGCCTTGCACTGATCGGAACCGGGTGGGCAGGCCAGCCGGATATGAAAATGAGCGTCGTGTCCCCACCATGGGCGCAATTTATACAGCCAGCTTCGGTCGGTTTCGCTGGCGCACAGCGCTTGTTTGATGATCGGATTGACGAAAATCCGCTCCACCTCGGGCGCCAGCGCCGCCTGTTTCAGCGCGTCCCGATAGCGCGGCGACCAGCGCGAACCGTTCAACACGCCTTCATCGGCGCGCACCATCGACGGCATCTCGATCCGCTCGACTTCGGTCCGCGACAGCAAGCGGTCGCGCGGCTGTTGCAGGAACCAGATATCCACATCCAGCCCGCTCTGGTGGCTGCGATGACCGTTCGGCATCGGGCCGCCACGCGGTTGCCCCAGATCGCCGATGAGCAGCCGCCCGCCACGCGCCGCCGTTTGTCGGCCCAGCCGCTCCACCAGCCGAACCAGCACGGGATGACCGTAATAACGGTTGCGGCTGGGGCGCATGACCTGATAGCCCTCGCCCTCCAGCGGCAGCGCCACCGCCCCGCCGATGCAGCCGGCGGTGTAGGCGCCGATCGCCTGCGGCGGACCCGCCAGCGGATAGCCGACCGCGCTCCACGCATTGCCGGCCCAGGCGGGCGCCCATCCCCACAGCAGCGGAATCAATAATGCAACGAACCGAATCGTCATGATGTTCTCCCGGAACGCAACCTGAATTTTCAAGCTTATCCCAAGGGACCGGGACTTTCGCTTTCCGTTGTACCCGCTTGCGTGGGCATGACGACTTAAGGATCGTTAGCGAAAGTCCCGAGAACTCATGTTGGGGATGAAAGATGCTTCCGTGGCTTTGACGTGAAGATGGACATTTTCGCGGACATTTTTCTTGGGGTGTCGGGTGTAAGGCTCTATGATTCAATGGAAAATGGTCCTCTAGAGGTGGACATTCCGATGGGCCAGAATACTTGGCGGTTGCTGGATCGGCGTGTTGAGACAGACCGATTCAGTCCTTTCACCTTCCAGGTCGGCGTCGATCCCAACGAAGTCGCCTTGCCGTTGCAACGGGTTGAGGACGCGCACCAGCGTTTCGTCGCGTCGCCGCTCTCGCAGGTCGCGAATCAGTTGGAGCGGGAAGTGGTGGCGAGCAGCGTGTTTGGCGCCAACGCCATCGAGGGGGGAACGCTGACCGAGGAAGAGACGGCGACCACCCTGACGCTGGCGCCGGAGGCGATTTGGGAAATCGAGCAGCGACGGGTGGCGAACATCAAGGCGGCTTACGACCGTGCGCTTCGAGCGGCGAGCGTTCCCGGCTGGCGACTCGATCTCGATTTTATCCGTGAGATTCACGCCGCCGTTACCCAGGGTTTGCCACATCCTCAGAATCAGCCAGGCGCATTCCGCGAGAACCCCAAGACCACCGTGACCCATGTCGGCGATGCCGCGCATGGGGGGCGCTACAAGCCGCCGCAAGATGGCGGGGATGTGCGGCGGCTGATGCGGCATTGCGTGGAGTGGCATGAAAGTCTGGTCGCGGCGAAAGTGCCCGCTCTGATCCGTGCTCCGCTCGTGCATCTCTATTACGAACTGATCCATCCGTTCTGGGATGGCAGACGCCGGTCGGGTTTGGTTGAGTCTCGTAACCGTTTACGCCCCCTCCCAGCGGGAGGGGTTGTTCTAGCGCGCCGAAATCACCCGGCCTGTTGGGAAGCAGGCCGGGCGCGGGCGGAAGTTTGCAGTGGTCACTCGTAACGATGTGGGCCGGCGATAATGATCAGCGTATCGGTTTCCAGCCACGATACTCGACCGACCATGACGGGCGCTCCGGCGCGGAATGCGTGGATGATATCGGTTCGGTTGGCAACCATCACCGTCCCCGTGCCGCCGGACATTCCCCGACCAGTTCCGCTCGGCCGTTTTCGTCCACCGCCTCCAAGCGCACCGTGAAGCCCCATAACCGGTGCAAGTGCTTGAGCACCTCCTGGGCGCTGTCGGCGTGCAACGGCCGGCGGTTGTAAGGCGTGTGACGCAGGGTCAGCGAGCGGTCCTTGCGGTGGGCGACGTTCCACACCTGGATGTTGGGCTCGCGGCTGCCGAGGTTGTACTGGTCGGCCAGCGCCAGCCGCAGCCGCCGATAGCCAGCCTCGTCGTGGATGGCGGTGATCTCCAACTCGTCCTGCACGTCGTCGTCCAGCACCGCGAACAGCTTGAGATCGCGCATCACCTTGGGCGACAGGTATTGGGCGATGAAGCTTTCGTCCTTGAAATTGCGCATGGCGAAGTCCAGCGTCTTGATCCAGTCCTGCCCGGCGATGTTCGGGAACCAGTGGCGGTCCTCGGCGGTGGGTTCCTGGCAGATGCGCCGGATGTCGCTCATCATGGCAAATCCCAGCGCGTAAGGGTTGATGCCGGAATAATAGGGATGATCGAACGGCAATTGCTGAATCACGCTGGTATGTGATTGCAGGAACTCGATCATGAAGCCATCGTTGGCATAGCCCTCATCGTACAGCCGGTTCATCAGCGTGTAATGCCAGAAGCAATTGTGATTGATGAAGCAGGACGCCTTGTAGGCGTGGGAGTGCTCCACGCTGAAATCGACGACCGGCCCGTCGTCGCACGCGATGAATTCGATAGTCGTCAGATCGTCCTTGTCCAGGAACCACCGGACATCCGCCAGCGTGTCCCGCAAGGCTTGCCGCTTGTACGACAGGCGAAAGCCGATCTTCTCCGCGAAGCGCTGGACATCCGAGCCGGTGATGACGAGCCGGAAGGTGCCATCTTGCTGTGGCCGCACGGAACTGACGATGCCCAGATTCAGGATGAGCAGTTGCTCGACCCGCAACAGCTCAAGGCTCTTGCTGACCAGGATGACCTGGCGGTCCTGGCGCGAGACGCAGCCGTCGGTGTCGAAGTGCCCGCGAAGGAAAGCAGAGACGACGGTCTCTGGCGAGCGCAGGACGATGTCCGGCACGGTCTTTCGTCCCGAAGCACCCCAGCCGGTAGCTATTCCAAACGTCTGTTTGAACAATCGCGCCAGCACGGCGCTGTGGACTGTCGAGTTGAAGTGGTTGCGGCTCGGTCGGCGCAATGCCATGACCCCGAAGTTCGCGTACAGCGTCTGCTCGAAGAAGTCCAGCAGCTCCACATCCTGTGACGTCAGATTTACGCGGCCCGCATCGACGAAACCGTCCCCGATGACCTGGCCCAGCACTTCGGCCAAGTCGGGTCCGAGGGTTTCAGGCCGACGGGCCAAGTTATCAGGCGTCAGTAAAGCCCATGGCTGATCGGGATCGGCCTTGATCGCCTCCCACTCGTCAAAACACGCCTGTAACCGGGTCACGGTCTGCGTTCCGACCGACAAGCCCGGCGCGGCGCGGCGCCATTTGTAGTAGGTGTTGATCGATACGTCGTGCTTTTGGCAGACATCCGCGATGCGCGGGCGAACCTTCAGCGTGTAGTCGATCAGGGCTTCGGTGCCGGCGAAAACGGATTGACCGCGCCGGATCTCCACGGTATCACCGACCTTCAGGTTCCGCAGCTCGACCCATTCCCCGCCCACCAGAATCTTGTGATCGGCGCCGCCGTGCAGTTCGTGGCCATGCCGGGTCCGGATGCGGATACGCGGTTTCGATGGATGCGTAAACCAGTTGACTACCCGGTTGCCGTCCTCGACGCATCCCGAGAACCGCGACTCGACCAGTGCCTGAGCTCGCAGGAGACCGTGATCGGTCACGATCAGCGTGTCGCCGGTGACGCAGGCCCAGCCTTCATTCATGACCTGAGTCTGTCGTTGCGGATAGAAATACTGGGCAATTTTGCGCACGATCCGCACCAGTTCGCGCTGCCACGGTTCCAGCAGCGGCGCGTTCTTCTCGATGAAATACAGCAGGTTCTCCTGCGGCTCGCTCGGGTAGCGCGGCTCGACTGCGGCGGTGGCCTCGGACGACCGGACCGGCACGGTCCGCCATAGATCGTTGAGCTGCGATTGCAGGTAGGTTTCCCGCTCCTGCTGGCGCAACTTTTCTTCCCGTAGCGACAGCGGCGCCGGGTGTTTGTAGCGGTCCACCCCGTAGTTCATCAGCGCGTGGCAGGAATCGAGGAACAGCTCGACGGTTTCCTCGCCGTGGCGTTCTTCGCATTCGGCGACGTAGTTGCGGGCGAACAGCAGATAATCGATGATCGCGTCGGCGCTGGTCCAGGCGCGGAACAGGTAGTTGCCCTTGAAAAAGGAGTTGTGGCCGTAGGCGGCGTGGGCGATCACCAGCGCCTGCATCATGGCGGTGTTTTCCTCCATGAGATAGGCGATGCAGGGGTCGGAGTTGATCACGATCTCGTAGGCCAGCCCCATCTGTCCGCGCCGGTAATTCTTCTCGGTCAGCACGAACTGCTTGCCATAGGACCAGTGCTTGTAACCCAGCGGCATCCCCACCGAGGAGTAGGCGTCCATCATCTGCTCGGCAGTGATGATCTCGATCTGGTTGGGGTAGGTGTCGAGCCGGAACTCCTCGGCGGCGATGCGGCCGATCACCTCGTTGTAGCGCTCCAGCATCGGGAAGGTCCATTCGGACGACTCGGCAATCAGTCGCGACGCACTCATGATACACGCCTCTTGAACAGGTCCCGGAAGACCGGATAAATGTCGGGCGGCCCGTCGATCTGCCGCATGGCGAAGTGCGGATGTTGCTCGTTTACCTCCTCATACGCTTCCCACAGGCTCTGATGGCGGTCCGGAGTGATTTCGATGTAGGCGTAGTAGCGGACGAACGGCACGATCTGCTTGAGCAGGATATCCCGGCAGGTCGGCGAGTCGTGGTGCCAGTTGTCGCCGTCCGAAGCCTGCGCCACATAGATATTCCAACTGGCGGTCGAGTAGCGCGCGGCCATGATCTCGCCCATCAGGTGCAGGGCGCTGGACACCACGGTGCCGCCGGTCTCGCGCGAGTAGAAGAATTCCTGTTCGTCCACTTCCTTGGCCACCGTGTGGTGGCGGATGAACACCACTTCGATCTTCTCGTAGTTACGCTTGAGGAACAGGTACAGCAGGGTGAAAAAGCGTTTGGCCAGATCCTTGCGCGCACGGTCCATCGAGCCGGATACGTCCATGATGCAGAACATCACCGCCTGGGTGGTCGGTCGCGGCTGCATGACCCGGTTGGTATAGCGCAGGTCGAAGGTGTCGATGAACGGCACCGCCCGCGCCCGCGCCCGCAGGTGCTCGATCTCCTCGATCAATTCGCGGGCGCGGCTTTCGTCCACCGGCGGTTCGGCCAGCAGTTGTTGCAGCTCTTCTTCCGCCTCGTGCAGTCGGCGGGTGTAGGGCGCGGCCAGCGCCATCCGCCGCGCCATGGCCCCCTTCAGCGAGCGCACCACGTCGATGTTGGACGGCGAGCCGGCGCTGGTGAAACCGGCGCGCACCGACTTGAATTCGGTGAGCTTGGCCAGCTGGGTGCGCACCAGGTTGGGCAGTTCCAGATCCTCGAAAAACAGTTCCAGGAACTCCTCGCGCGACAGCTCGAACACGAAATCATCCTCGCCCTCGCCGCTGTTGCTGGCTTGGCCGCCGCCCGCACCGCCGCCCGCGCCGCCCTGCGGCCGGGCGACCCGGTCGCCGGCGACGAACTCCTTGTTGCCCGGATGGATGGCCTCGCGCCGCCCGCCCGGCCCGTGGCCGAACACCGGTTCGGACAGGTCGCGGGCCGGGATGTTGATCTTCTCGCCGTTGTCGATGTCGGTGATGCTGCGGCCGTTCATGGCCTCGGTCACGGCCTTCTTGATCTGATTTTTAAAGCGCCGGATAAAGCGCTGGCGGTTGACGGTACTTTTGTTCTTGCCGTCCAGCCGTCGGTCGATAAGCGTGGCCATGCGCGGGTTCCTCCGTTTTGGTCCGCATCAGGATGCCTTGCGGACCCGCAGATACCAGTCGGACAGCAGCCGCACCTGCTTGGCCGTGTAGCCCTTGGCGACCATTCGGTCGACGAACTCGGCGTGCTTTTTGTGCTCCTCGGCGCTGGCCTTGGCGTTGAAGCTGATCACCGGCAGCAGATCCTCGGTGTTGGAGAACATCTTCTTCTCGATCACCGCGCGCAGCTTTTCATAGCTGGTCCAGGCCGGGTTGTTGCCGGCGTTGTTGGCCCGCGCCCGCAGCACGAAGTTGACGATCTCGTTGCGGAAATCCTTCGGGTTGCTGATGCCGGCCGGCTTTTCGATCTTTTCCAGTTCGGCGTTGAGCGACGCCCGGTCGAACGATTCGCCGGTGTCGGGATCGCGGTATTCCTGGTCCTGAATCCAGAAATCGGCATAGGTGACGTAGCGGTCGAAAATATTCTGGCCGTACTCGGAATAGGATTCCAAATAGGCTTGTTGCAACTCCTTGCCGATGAACTCGGCGTAGCGCGGCGCCAGGTAGCCCTTGAGGTAGGAGCGGTATCTTTCCTCGGTCTCGGCCTGGAATTGCTCGCGTTCGATTTGCCGCTCCAGCACGTAGAGCAGATGCACCGGGTTGGCCGCCACTTCGGCATGGTCGAAATTGAACACCTGCGACAGGATCTTGAAGGCGAAGCGGGTGGAGATTCCGTGCATGCCTTCGTCCACCCCGGCGTAGTCGCGGTATTCCTGCATCGATTTGGCCTTGGGGTCGGTGTCCTTGAGGTTCTCGCCGTCGTAGACCCGCATCTTGGAGAAGATGCTGGAGTTTTCCGGTTCCTTGATCCGGGTCAGGGTCGAGAACTGGGCCAGCATCTCCAGGGTGCCGGGCGCGCAGGGCGCTTGCGACAGCGAGCTGTTGGTGAGCAGTTTCTGATAGATCTTGACCTCGTCCGACACCCGCAGGCAGTAGGGCACCTTGACGATGTAGACCCGATCGAGGAATGCTTCGTTGTTCTTGTTATTCCTGAAGCTTTGCCATTCCGACTCGTTGGAATGCGCCAGAATGATCCCTTCGAAGGGGATGGCCGACAGTCCCTCGGTACTGTTGTAGTTGCCTTCCTGGGTGGCGGTCAGCAAGGGATGCAGCACCTTGATCGGCGCCTTGAACATCTCGACGAATTCCATCAGCCCGCGATTGGCGCGACACAGGGCGCCGGAGAAGCTGTAGGCGTCCGGGTCGTTCTGGGCGAAATGCTCCAGCTTGCGGATGTCGACCTTGCCGACCAGCGAAGAGATATCCTGGTTGTTCTCGTCGCCGGGTTCGGTTTTGGCGACGGCGATCTGATGCAGGATCGACGGTCGCAACTTCACCACCCGGAATTGGGTGATGTCGCCGTTGTATTCCTGCAAGCGCTTGGCCGCCCAGGGCGACATGATGTGGCGCAGGTAGCGGCGCGGGATGCCGAAATCCTCTTCCAGGATCGGGCCGTCCTCGTCGGGATTGAACAGCCCCAGCGGCGATTCGAACACCGGCGAGCCCTCGATGGCGTAGAACGGCACTTTCTCCATCAACTGCTTGAGCCGCTCGGCCAGCGAGGATTTACCGCCGCCCACCGGGCCGAGCAGATAAAGGATTTGCTTTTTTTCCTCCAGTCCCTGCGCGGCGTGTCGGAGATAGGAAACGATTTGCTCGATGGCGTCCTCCATCCCGTAGAATTCCTCGAAGGCGGGATAGAGCTTGAGCACCTTGTTCTGGAAAATCCGCGATAGCCGCGAATTGTTGCGGGTATCGACTAATTCCGGTTCGCCGATGGCCTTCAGCAACCGTTCGGCGCCGCTGGCGTAGGCGGTCGGGTCGGTTTTGCACAGCTCCAGGTAGTCATGCAGCGATAGCTTCTCTTCGCGATTCTCTTCGTAGCGCGATAGATAGCGGTTGAAAATCTTCATCGGTCATACCTCTCTGTATGGGGAGCGGAGTGGCTTCCCGGTGCGAGCCTTCGGGTCCAGCGTTGACGGTTCCTTCCTCGGTCCTTGCGTCCCGGATTCGGGCCGGCGGCGGGAGGGTCGCCGTGGTGTTCCAGCCCGTTTCTGGTCGGAGGTGGCTCGGTGGCGGGTGGCTGCGATGGTCCCGCGGACGCTTCTCAGGGGAGGTGCAGCAATTAACGGACCAACCCCGCTGGGGACCGAGAAAGCCGAAGTCCGGTTTCCGGATGGGGCGCGAACGGCGACCATCCGGGTATTGTTCGAGGTGAAGATAACAAAATCAGTTGCTTGATAATGTTTGATTCACCTGAAATCAGGCTGAACGACCGATCGAGCCGGTCGTGGGCGACCGCATGGCGCAGTCGAGCACTATACGGGTCAGGGCACTGGCTGCACAAGTTTGGTGCAATACGCTCACGTCGACCGTCAGCCTGTTTTGCGGGGGTGCCCGTTGCGCCGCATGCCAGCTTGGCGCGGGCTGCGAACCGACGGTGCCGGTTTCAAGACCTGATAGACCACGGGGGCGGCGGGCGGTTCAGACATCGGCCGCCGGACGATTGGGATGGTGCGGCTTTATTGCTAACATCACCCGCCACGCCGACGCACAACGCCATAAGGCACGCCATGAAGATTATCAACGAGTGGTTCCAACGGTTTTTTAACGATCCCCAGGCGGTGATTTTGACCGTCGTGCTGGTGCTGGGCACCAGCGTGGTCCTGACCATGGGCCGGGATCTGGCGCCGGTGCTGGCCAGCATGGTCATCGCTTATCTGCTGGAGGGCGTCGTGCAACTGTTGCGGCGCCTCCTGCGTTTGCCGCGTCTGCTGGCGTCCGTGCTGGTGTTCGCCCTCTTCATCGCGTTCGTGCTGTTTCTGTTGCTGGGCTTGTTGCCGATGGTATCCCGACAGTTGACCCAGTTGGTCCAGCAACTGCCCAACATGATCGTCAAGGGTCAGAACCTGCTGCTTAGCCTGCCGGCGATGTACCCGGAATTCATCACCGAAGTGCAGGTGCTGGGGGTTATCAACGCCATGAAGGCCGAGATCGCCACCTGGGGCCAGGGCGTATTGTCCTGGTCGCTGGCGGCGGGAATGGGCGTCATCACCATCACGATCTACGTGGTGCTGTTACCGCTGCTGGTGTTCTTCTTTTTGAAGGATAAGGAGTTGATCCTGAATTGGTTGCACGGCTTCCTGCCGCACGATCACACCCTGGCGCAGCAAGTCTGGCGCGAGGTGGACCGGCAGATGGGCAATTACGTGCGCGGCAAGTTCATGGAGGTGCTGGTGGTCTGGGCCGCCACTTTTTTGGCTTTCGCCCTGATGGGCTTGCAGTTCGCGATGTTGCTTGCCTTGATGGTCGGGCTGTCGGTGATTGTGCCCTATATTGGTGCGGTGGTGGTGACGGTGCCGGTGGCGCTGGTGGCGTTTTTTCAGTGGGGCTGGGGTTCCGAGTTTATGTGGTTGCTGGGAATTTACCTGATCGTTCAGGGGCTGGACGGCAACGTGCTGGTGCCGCTGCTGTTTTCCGAGGTGGTCGACCTGCACCCGATCGCCATCATCGTGGCGGTGCTGGTGTTCGGCGGTCTGTGGGGGTTCTGGGGGATATTCTTCGCCATCCCGCTGGCGACCGTGGTGCAATCCATTCTGAAGGCGTGGCCTCGGCCGGCGGTGGCGATGACGGTGGAATAGCCGGTTCCGGCCGTCCGCTCGGCGCCGTCGCCGCATGTTTCCCGGCAACCCGTCTCGATTCGATGGATTCCCGCCGGGCTAGCCCGGCAAAGCCTCGGTTCGGCTGACCAAGCGGAGCGCGGTCGGCGGAGGCGTTTTTTGTACGGCCTCGATTCTCGGTTCTCGACCGCGATGCGGTTACGCCCCGCGCGCTTGGCCGCATAGAGCTGTTGATCGGCGCGTTCGATCGTCTTGCGCTCGGTGATGTCCGGCAGGGCTTTGACCCAGCGCGCCTCGCCGGTTTTGGCCAGCAGCCGGTATTCCTGGATGAACGGGTCGGTTCCCTCCTGCAGCCAGCCGGCCGCGTTGCGCCAGCGCGCCACTACCCACCTCGTCCGCCAGCCCGGTCAGCACCACTACCGCCAGTTCCGGCACCGCCGCCGTCCACAGGCGGCGCGGAGTGTCCAGCCTCGCGCTGTCGGGCAGGTTGAGATCGAGCAGGGCAGGGTCGAAGGTGGTGGAGGTCAGCGCGGTCAGGGCATCGCCCAGCCGCTCGACGCACGGCGCAGTCGTGGTCTGGATGTCGCCCTCGGCCAGTAGTTCGCGGATCAGGCGGGCATCGCCGGGGTTGTCTTTCACCACCAGAATGCGCTGGCGGGTCTGCTCCATCCGAATGCCCTCCACGCGGGCTGCTCGCCTTCGCCGGGATCAACCCAGTCTGCTGGGCAGTTTGACGATGGTGAACCAGAAACCCTCGATGGACTTTACCACCTTGATGAACTGCTCGAAGTCGACCGGTTTGATGATGAAGCAGTTGGCGTGCAGGTCGTAGGTGTGCAGGATGTCCTCCTCCGATTCGGAGGTGGTCAGCACCACTACCGGAATGCGCTGCAGCGTGGGGTCGCTCTTGATCTCCGCCAGCACCTCGCGGCCGTCCTTGCGGGGCAGGTTGAGGTCCAGCAGGATGATGTCGGGTCGTTTGGCATCGGTGAAGCAGTCCTGCCGTCGCAGGTAGTGCATGGCCTGCTCGCCGTCCGGCACCACGTTTATGTTGTTGAACACCTTACCGTCCCTGAGCGCTTCCTCGGCGAGGCGAGCGTCGCCGGGATTGTCCTCGACCATGAGGATTTCGATGGGTTGACCGGGGGGTTGGTACATGGTGGATCTCCTGGGTGGGGCGGTCAGCCGGCGGCGGGCAGGGTAAAGCAGAAGGCGGCGCCTTGGTTGGGAGCGGACTCGACCCAGATCCGGCCGCCGTGGCGCTCGACGATTTTCTTGCACACGGCCAGGCCGATGCCGGTGCCAGAGTACTCGTCGCGGGTGTGCAGGCGCTGGAACACCACGAAGATGCGCTCGAAGAAGCGGGGGTCGATGCCGATGCCGTTGTCGCGCACCGCGAATCGCCAGCCGTCCGGGTCGGGCGCGGCGGAGACGTGAACTTGTGGCGGAGTTTCGCCGTGGAACTTGAGGGCGTTGCCGATCAGGTTTTGCAGCAGTTGGCGCATCTGGCCGGCGTCGGCGCGCACCTCGGGCAGGGGGTCGTGATGGACCTGCCCACCGCTCTCGCGCACCGCCTCTTGCAGATTGTTTAGCGTGTCGGCCAACACCGCCTCCATGGCGACGGGGACGAAGGGCTGGCTGCGGGAACCCACTCGCGAGTAGGTCAGCAGGTCGAGAATCAGGGTCTTCATCCGCTGGGCGCCGTCCACCGCATAGCCGATGAACTCGTCGGCGTCGGCGTCCAGCCTGCCCTGGTAGCGGCGTTGCAGCAGTTGCAGGTAGCTGGTGACCATCCGCAGCGGCTCCTGCAAGTCGTGCGAGGCGACGTAGGCGAACTGCTGCAATTCCTGATTGGAGCGCTCCAGTTCGGCGGCGGTCCGGACCAACTGTTCCGCGGCCTGTTTGCGCTGCTCGACTTCCCGATCCAGTTCGGCGCGGGAGGCCAGCGTTGTTTGTAGCCGCTCGGTCATGAGATCGAAGGATTCCGCCAGCTCGCCGATTTCGTTGCGCCCTTCCAGTCGGATCCGGTGGTTCAGATTGCCCGCTCTGACCTCGTTGACGCCTTCCCGCAGGCGCTTGAGCGGTACAAGAACCGAAGTGCCCAGCAGCACCCAGGTCAGGGTGATGGTGATGCCGATGCCGGTGCCGCCCAGCAGAATGATCCACAGGACGCGACCGAGCGCGGAGATCAGTTCCGTCCGACTCTCCCGCGCCATCTCCTGAGCTGCGGCATCCATCCGCTGCGCGCGGCGCAACACCTGTGAAATCAGGTTTCTGGTGTACGTGTCGGTAATGTCTCGGGGGACTTCCTTGTCGGTCGACTCGCTCGGGTAGGCGACGAGCCGGTCGAAGGTTTCCGCAAGATCGGTGTGCAGCTCGCTCAAGGCCCTGATCGCCCGATCAACATCGCCCCATCCCGTGCTGGGTTTGTCGATCATCCGGGCAAGGGCAGCATGTTTTTCGCGCCACTGCTCCAAGGCGCGTTGTTCGCGGTACAGGACGTAGTCGTTGGTCAGCAGGGTCAGTTCGAAAATGCTTTCCTGGATTTCACGAACGACCGTCTGTTTTTGAGAGACACGATCAAGGTTGCCGAGGGTGACGAAAAGTATGCAGCCCATCGCAACGGCGATCAGCCCCCAGAGAAGGCTGCCGGTTTGTACGAAGGATTTGATCCGCACCTAACCCCACCTTTCCATCTGGAGATGGATCTCAACGGTCGTCGAATGGGGCGAAAGCCGTCGTCGTGAATTCCGCATGCGTTCCGTCCGACCGTTTGCCGTTTTAGCGGATGAGTGTGACCGACTCGGGGCTTACGGTCATCATCGGCGTTGCATCGAGGTAATTTCGATAGTTGGGATGCTCCGTCGCCGGCACCAGTTTCCAACGTATCGCCCATCGAGCCTCGTGTTCGAGCGTCAGCAACGTGCTCTGGTCGAGGTTCAGCGCAAAGTTAAAATCCGGCCATGCCCAGGTAATGAAGGGATCCTCCAGCTTTAGCCGGTCGGCCAGAATGCGCTGGGCGTCGCGGGGGTGTTCATGGATGAAGTCGATGGCTTCCTTAAGCGCGATCAGCACCCGGATGACGACGGCGCTGTTCCGGGCGGCGAACTCGCGCAGGGCAACGGCGTTGAACGTCTCGGTGTAGATCAGCGGATCGGTGAAGATTACCAGATCGCCGCCCAACTGTTGCGAGGTCACGAAGCCGAAGGGTTCCCAGACGCTGATGGCGTCGACCCGCCCCGATTTCAGGGCGTCGGGCAGGGCGTCTGGCGCGAAATGAACGACCTTGACACTGTCCGGGTCAACGCCAGCGGAGACCAGAAAGGAGTCCAGAAAGTAGTGGGCGGAGGCGCCCGTGATGGTCCCGATGGTCTTGCCCGCCAGATCTTGCGGGCGGGCGATGCCGGCGCTGCGCCGGGCCAGCAATTTGACGTCGTTGTTCGAGCTGACGAAGGTTCCGATGATCGCGAAATTGTCGTGCTTGAAGCTATTGAACATGACCGGCGAGTCCGACGCCGTTGCGATGTCGACCGCCCCGGCAAGCAACCGTTCCAGGCATTTATGCCCGCCGATGCACTCTTCGGAGCGGGCCTCCAATCCATGCTTGGTGAACAGATCGAGCTTCTCCGCAACGTAAAAGGGGGTGGAAAGAGGGGTTCGCGAAACCGCGAGCGAGACCGGTAGCGGCTTCGGTGGGTTGTCACAGCCGGCGGTTAAGAGGAATGCCAGCATCAACCCGCAGGCAAAAACCGCATGTTGGCGAACGGGGTTCATCATCGTTCTGGCCTCCCCGTTATTTCCTCGGCGAGGCGAGCGTCGCCGGGATTGTCCTCGACCATGAGGATTTCGATGGGTTGACCGGGGGGTTGGTACATGGTGGATCTCCTGGGTGGGGCGGTCAGCCGGCGGCGGGCAGGGTAAAGCAGAAGGCGGCGCCTTGGTTGGGAGCGGACTCGACCCAGATCCGGCCGCCGTGGCGCTCGACGATTTTCTTGCACACGGCCAGGCCGATGCCGGTGCCAGAGTACTCGTCGCGGGTGTGCAGGCGCTGGAACACCACGAAGATGCGCTCGAAGAAGCGGGGGTCGATGCCGATGCCGTTGTCGCGCACCGCGAATCGCCAGCCGTCCGGGTCGGGCGCGGCGGAGACGTGAACTTGTGGCGGAGTTTCGCCGTGGAACTTGAGGGCGTTGCCGATCAGGTTTTGCAGCAGTTGGCGCATCTGGCCGGCGTCGGCGCGCACCTCGGGCAGGGGGTCGTGATGGACCTGCCCACCGCTCTCGCGCACCGCCTCTTGCAGATTGTTTAGCGTGTCGGCCAACACCGCCTCCATGGCGACGGGGACGAAGGGCTGGCTGCGGGAACCCACTCGCGAGTAGGTCAGCAGGTCGAGAATCAGGGTCTTCATCCGCTGGGCGCCGTCCACCGCATAGCCGATGAACTCGTCGGCGTCGGCGTCCAGCCTGCCCTGGTAGCGGCGTTGCAGCAGTTGCAGGTAGCTGGTGACCATCCGCAGCGGCTCCTGCAAGTCGTGCGAGGCGACGTAGGCGAACTGCTGCAATTCCTGATTGGAGCGCTCCAGCTCCGCTTCCGCCTGCTTGCGTTCGCTGATGTCCAGCAGCGAGGCGATGACGTGGTGCAGCGACCCATCGGGATTGCGCGCGGCGCTTACCGACAAGGTGGTGTGGACGATGCGACCGTCCTTGCGGATGAAGCGTTTGTCCAGGAAATAGCCGTCGATCTCGCCGGCCAGAAGTTGCGTGAAGTGGGCCACATCGGGAGCGAGGTCGTCGGGGTGGGTAAGGTCGGCCCAGGTCAGGGTTTTCAGTTCCACCGGTGGGTAGCCCAGCATCTGGCACAGTTGCTCGTTGACTTCTATCCAGCCTTTTTCCGGCGAGGTGACGGCCATGCCGATCAGACCTCGCTCGAAGTAACCGCGGAACAGGGCCTCGCTTTCCCGCAGCTTCGCCTCGATCCGCTCGCGCCGCTCCATTTCCTGATCCAGTTCGGCGCGGGAGGCCATGGTGGCCCGCAGCCGCTCCGTCATGAGGTCGAAGGCGCACGCCAAATCCCCCAGCTCGTCGTCGGTCGCCAGGTCGATGTGATGGTCCAAACGGCCGGCGGCGACGGTCTCGGTCCCTCGGCGCAGGCGGGCGATGGCGTCGATGATCTTATGGTTGGAACGGTAGGCCAGTCCGCCCAGCAGGAGGGTGGCGACGGCGATCAGGGACAGCACGGCGATGAAGAAGGAGAGGAAGGCGCTCTCCACATGCTGGATGCTGAACGATCCAAGTTGCTGGGCGTCGGTCAGGATGTTCCGATTACGCAGCAGGATCTCGCCGATCAGCCGATCTTTTTTTTCGTTGTCCTTGACCGGCGCGACGACTTCGGTCGCGCGCAGCAGGCTCTCGAACAGTGACGGTAATTCCGCCATGCGGTCGCGCAGGCGCTCCAGGGCATTCCGGGCCGGGCTGGATTCGAATTCAAGCCGCGCGAGTTGCACCACGATGGTCTGATAGCGGATCCGCCATTGCCGGGCCGCTCGCTGGCGGTGCGGGGGCAAGGCGATTTCCCGGGTGAGCAGGGAGAGATCGGCGGCGGACTGGACGATCTCCCTGGACAGCCGGTCGGTTTGCTGGAGGGCGCGCAGTTGGTAAAAATTGATGCCGAGCAGGATGGTCACCACCGCGCCCAGCACCAGTGGCAGGGCGCTGTTGGCCAGCAGTCGGGTGCTGATTTTCATCGGTTCATGTCCGTGCGGGAAGCCGCCTCAGCGGATCACCGTGACTCGGTCCGGCGCCAGCGAAACCAGCGGCGCGAGGTCCAGCAGATCCAGAAAATCCGGAATTTTCTCACCGTCGGTCAGGTGCTGTTGCAGCGCCCAGTCGGCTACATGCTCCAGTTGCAGCAACACGCCTTGCCGCAGGCTCACCCGCAAACGCGGTCCGGCCCAGCTTGCGGCAATCGTGTCCGGCGCCACGCCGAGCCTGCGCGCCACCAGGGCGATGGCCTCTTGCGGTTGGCGGCGGGCGAAGTCTTCGGCCGCGATCAGAGCCGCCAGCGCGCGGACCACCCGCGCCTGTCGCTCCATCGCCAGCGGATGGGTCACCAGCAACAATTCGTATTGGGCAAAATCCATGGGCGGTGCGAATACCACCGCCGCATCGCCGAGCGCCCGCCGGGCTTGACTGATGTACGGTTCGCGCATGGAAAAGGCGTCGATGGTTCCCGCCGCCAGGGCCGGCGCCAGCTCCTCCGCCTCGAGGAAAGAGAGCGAAAGGTCGTTCTCGACCAGTTCGTTATCGATCAGGAATGCGTGCAGGAAATAGTGCACCGCCGATGCCCGCTGGGTAGCGATGCGTTTGCCCTTCAGATCGGCGGGCGCACGAATGCCCTTGCGCCGGTCGGCCACCACCCGGTTGACGTTGCCATCCTCGAACACGACGGCGGCGATCCGGAAGGCGTTCGGCTCGAAGGCCGCCAGCGCGACCGGCACGTCGGCGCAGGTCGTTAGATCCAATTTGCCGGCCAGCAGCCCTTCATGCAGCGCCCGCTTGCCGCTGGGGAATTCGGTGATTTCCGGTTGCAGGCCCCGAGCGGCAAATTCACCCCGTTCCAGGGCGATGATCAGCAGGGCGGAGGAGGGTTGCAACGGCAGGCCGATACGGATCGTCTCGATCGGAACCGGCGGTGCGGTGGCTTGGAGCCACCACAGACCCACCAGGATGGCGCAGAGCAGCAGCGCCAGCGCGCCGCCCACCGCGGCGCGGCGGCTTTTGCTGAATTCGTGCAGATTCACGGTACGGTTCCTCGCACAGGCGGCGCGGCGGCTTTCATGGACAGCCGCGGACCGGTTTCCACCACCCGTCGTGGCGGTTGCCGCGATGGCCGGCCAGTTCGATGGGGAATTCGCCGCCGTTCCGACGCGGCGCCCACAGTCCCCGCAGCCGATCGACCGCTGGACCCGGCCCCCTGCCCAGGAAGTCGGCAAAGCTACATCGGTCGCCTTGGTGGTGGCGCGCATGCGCCAAGGCAGGCGCCTGGCCGATGTCGGAGCCGGGTGGGCGCCGCTTCATCTCGCCCCTTCCTCGGTTGCCGCTCCAGTCTGTCAATGTCAATACAAAGCGGTAAAGAGCCGCATTACGGCCGGATTGCAGAGAGGTGAACGACTATAGCTGTTTCGTCGATTATGCGCTTTTTTCCAGAGCGTTGAATAGCGTAAATCAAGGTTTGATTACAAGGGGTTGCCTGCAAGAAACCGGTTCGACGGAGCGGCTGGCGCGGCGGTGCCGCTCACAGCAGCGGCGACAGCAGCCGAGCGGTGGATTCGCCCAGCCGCTGGCTCAGGGTGGCGCGCCGGCCCGGTTTGACGTAGCGGTTGGCGCGGCGCAGGTCGATGGCGAAGCCGCGGGCCAGTTGCCCGGCGAGACCGGCGTCGTACAACACCGCTATCGCCTCAAAGTTCAGCGCCAGGCTGCGGTTGTCGAAGTTGGCGCTACCCACCGTCGCGATGCGTTCGTCCACCACCAGCAGCTTGGCGTGCAACATGGGCGGGCCGTATTCGTAAATCGTGACGCCGGCGCCGACCAGTTCGTCGTAATAGCTGCGCGCGGCGGCGGAGACCAGCCGCGAGTCGCTCTGCCTGGGCGCCAGCACCCGTACCTCCACCCCGCGCAACGCGGCGGTGACCAGTGCGGCGGTCAGCGCCTCGCTGGGAACAAAGTAGGGCGTAGCTAGCAGAAGTTGCTGTTGAGCGCCAGTGATGGCGGCGAAGTACAGTTTGGCGATGGCGTGACGGTCGTTGTCGGGGCCGGACTCGACAATTTGTAGCCACGGACCGGCGGTTGCGGCGAAACGGGGAAAGAATTCCGGTTCGAACGGCGCCTGGTCGGTGGCGAAGTACCAGTCTTCCAGAAAGATGAACTGCAAGCGGTGGACCGGCTCGCCTTCGATGCGCAGGTGGGTGTCGCGCCAGGCATCCGGCCCGTTGTGAACGTCGCTGTGGGCGTCGCTGACGTTGATGCCGCCGGTGAAGCCGACCTTTCCATCGCAGACCACGATCTTGCGGTGAGTGCGGAAGTTGACGTACCGCAGCCGCAGCCGGCGCAGGCCGATGGGGTTGAACCAGGCTACCTGGACCCCGGCGTCCCGCAGAGGCCGTAGAAAGCGGCGGTTGGCGCGGTCGGAGCCGATGGCGTCCAGCAACAGCCGCACCCGTACCCCGGCGCGGGCCTTGGCAGCCAGCAGGTCGCGCAGCCGCGCGCCGATCCGATCCGGCGTCCACAGGTAGTATTCCAGGTGAATGTGATGCGTGGCGGCGGCGATGGCCGCTTCGATGGACTCGAAGCAGGCATCGCCGGTTTCCAGCAAGGTCACGCCGGCGGCCGGTACCGGCGCGCCCTGGCCGACGCGTTCCAGCAGCAGCGCCAGTTGCCGCGCCAGGCCGGCGTCGGGAAAGTGGCGCGGGATCGCCTGGTCGGGACGCAGGTCGCGGGTGGACTGAATCAGGCGTTCGCGGGCGCGGCCGTAGCGCCGCCGGCGCCGGTGCAGCCGCCGCGGCCCGAACAGCAGATACACCAGGAAGCCAAAATACGGCATGAACAACAGCGCCAGCAGCCAGGCCAGCGTGGCGGCCGGCGAGCGGCGCTCCAGGATCAACCCGACCGCCACCAGGGCGATCCACAGCAGCCAGGCCAGCGAGAACAGAGCGATCAGATGATCGGCCATGAGGGGCGCTTACAGCCGGTCGGACGCGAATTCGGCCAGCCGCGAGCGTTCGCCGCGCCGCAAGGTGACGTGGCCGCCGTGCGGCCAGCCCTTGAACCGGTCCACCACGTAAGTCAGGCCCGAGGTGGTCTCGGATAGATAAGGGGTATCGATCTGGGCGACGTTGCCCAGGCAAATCACCTTGGTGCCAGGGCCGGCGCGGGTGATCAGGGTCTTCATCTGCTTGGAGGTCAGGTTCTGAGCCTCGTCGATGATCAGGTACTTGTTCTGGAAGGTGCGGCCGCGCATGAAGTTGAGCGAGCGGATTTTGATCCTGCTGCTGAGCAGATCGGCGGTGGCGGCGCGGCCCCATTCGCCGCCTTCCTGCGGCGCCAGCACCTCCAGGTTGTCCATCAATGCCCCCATCCAGGGGGTCATTTTTTCCTCCTCGGTGCCGGGCAGAAAACCGATGTCCTCGCCGACCGGCACGGTGACGCGGGTCATGATGATCTCGCGGTAGCGCTTCGCGTCCAGCACCTGCGCCAGCCCGGCCGCTAGCGCCAGCAGCGTCTTGCCGGTGCCGGCGGCGCCGAGCAGGGAGACGAAATCGATCTCCGGGTCCAACAGCAGATTGAGGGCGAAGTTCTGTTCGCGATTGCGGGCGGTGATGCCCCAAACCGCATGGTTGGGGGTGGTGTGGTCCCGGAGGATTTCGATGACGGCTTCGGCGCCGCGCAATTGGCGGACGATGAACGCCGCGTCGGTTTCCGCTTGAAACAGCCCCTGGTTCGGATGCCAGTTGGCGATGTCGGGACCGTGGACCCGATAGAAGGTGCGGCCACTTTCCTTCCATGATTCCATCTCCTTGCCGTGGCTGTCCCAAAAGCTGGTCGGCAGGTTGTGAGTGCCGCCGTAAAGGAGGTTGACGTCGTCCAGCGCCTGGTCGTTGTAGTAGTCCTCGGCGTGGATGCCGAGGATGGCAGCCTTGATCCGCAGGTTGATGTCCTTGGAGACCAGGGTGATCTGACGGCGGGGATGATCCTGTTGCAGGGTCAGCGCCATGCCGAGAATGTCGTTATCCGGGGTGTTGCCCGGCAGCGTGGCGGGCGGGCTCAGGCGGGTGGGGCGAATTTGGAAGTACAGCCGGCCGCTGACCGGTTTTCCGTGATGGTGGGCCGGACCGGGCAGGGGCAGGCCCCGGTCGATCTCGTCCTTGCTGGCGCCGGCGATCAGGTCGTCCAACAGGCGGCTGACTTGACGGACGTTGCGGGCGACCTCGGAGACGCCTTTTTTGGCGTGGTCCAGTTCCTCCAGCACCATCATCGGCAGGTGGATGTCGTGTTCCTTGAAGCGAAACAGGGCGGTGGGGTCGTGCATCAGCACGTTGGTGTCGAGCACGAACAGGCGGCGTTCGGCCGGATCGATCGCGGGAGTCGCGGCGGCGGTTTCGGGCATCGGAACGGAATCGGGGGTCATGGCGCGGGTTGCGGTCGGGCAGAGGCCGGGGCGGAGGGCAGGGAGGACCGACGTGAGCGGCGCGACGGTCGGAGAGGGAAATTCGGCGCGGTTTACGAGGACATGGCCCCCACCGCTGCCAGCACCTCGGCGGCGTGGCCGTCGGGTTTGACCTTGCGCCATTCCCGCCGCAGCACGCCCGCCGAATCGATCAGGAAGGTACTGCGTTCCACGCCCACCACGTTCTTGCCGTACATCTTCTTGGGTTTCAGGACTTCAAACAGTTGGCATAAAGCCTGGTCGGTGTCGGCGATGAGGTGAAAAGGGAAGCCCTGTTGGGCGCGGAAACGCGCGTGGCTGCTCGGGTTGTCGCGCGACGCGCCGAACACCACCGCGTTCAGGGCGGCGAAGCGGTCGTGCAGATCCCGAAACTGCTGGCCTTCAACCGTGCAGCCCGAGGTGTGGTCCTTGGGATAGAAATACAGCACCACCGGGCGGCCGCGCAGTTCGGAAAGCCGCACGATTTGGTCGCCGGTCGCGACGGCGCTGAAGTCGGGAACAGGCTGGCCCACGGTCACACGCATTTCGGCTCACCCCTTGATCGGTTCCAGCACCGCGTCCAGATTCAGGTCGTCGCAAAAATCCAGGAATTCCTCGCGCAACAGGGCGATGTGGGTATTGGCCGGAATGCCGATGGCCAGGTTGACCGAGAACATCGGCGTGCCGGTGTGCGGCGCGCTGTAGCTGCGCGTGACCATGTCCTCGATGTTGATCGAGCGGCTGGCGAAAAAGCCGGCCAGGTGGTGGACGATGCCCGGTTGGTTGACCGCCACCACTTCCACGGCGTAGGGCAGGATATCGCCCGCCGGCGCGCGGCCCTCGGTGCGTTTGGCGACGACGGTCATGTTCAGCGCCTGTTCCAGCCGCTTGAGCTGCATTTCCAGCTTGGTCAGGGTATTCCAGTTGCCCTGCACCAGTAGCAGAATGGCAAACTCGCCGCCCAGCACGGTCATGCGACTGTCCACGATGCCACAGTCGCATTCCAGGATCACGCGGGACAGTTCGTTGACCAGACCGGGACGATCTTCGCCGAGGGCGGAAACGACCAAATAGTTTTTCACGGATGGGGCTTCCTACGGGCAAATAACTCGGGGGATGATAAATCGCAGTGTACAGGCATCCAGCAGGGGTGAAAACCGGTCCAGCGCTGCCCCGCGCGGGCGCTTGTCAAGCCTGCCCGGTCACCGTACCATGCGGCGATTGTTTGGAAGACCAGAGAGTATAAGACTATGTTTCGTGGCAGCATGGTGGCGGTCGTTACCCCGATGCGCGCGGATGGCGCGCTGGACTTCGAGGCGCTGGCGCGGCTGGTGGAATTTCATATCGACAACGGCACCGACGCCATCATCGCCGTCGGCACCACCGGCGAATCGGCGACGCTCGATTATGAGGAGCACACCGCAGTGATCCGCAAGGTGGTGGGGCAGGTTAAGGGGCGGATTCCAGTCATCGCCGGCACCGGCGCCAACTCCACCCGCGAGGCGCTGCATTTGACCCGGCACGCCATGGAGGCCGGCGCCGACGCCTGCCTGCTGGTGACGCCCTATTACAACCGGCCCACGCAGGAAGGCTTATACCAGCATTACAAGCTGATCGCCGACGGCGTGGCGATCCCGCAGATTCTGTACAACGTGCCCGGTCGCACCGCCTGCGACATGAAGCCGGAAACCGTCGAGCGGCTGGCCGATATTCCCAACATCGTCGGCATCAAGGAAGCCAGCGGCAGCATCGAGCGCATCCAGGAACTGGTGCGGCGTCTCGGCGACCGCATGGATGTCTACAGCGGCGAGGACGGCATTGCCGCCGAGGCGATTTTCAACGGTGCCAAGGGGACGATTTCGGTCACCGCCAACGTCGCGCCGCGCGCCATGCGCGAGATGTGCGCCGCCGCGCTGGCCGGCGATCGCGGCCTGACCGAAGCCATCAACAGCCGGCTGGCCGAACTGCACAAGGCGCTGTTCCTCGAATCCAACCCGATCCCGGTGAAATGGGCGGTCGGCCAGTTGGACCTGATTCCGCCGGGTATCCGCTTGCCGCTGACGCCGCTGTCCGAGTCGTTGCGACCGGCGGTGCGGGCGGCGATGCGGCAAGCTGGAGTGATTGGATAAGACCATGACGATTCGGTTTTCGGTTTCCCCCTGGCGCGCGGCCGCGCTGGCCTTCGCCGTGCTGACGGTCTTTTCGGGCTGTTCCACCAGTTTCGACACCCTGCTGCCGGATCGGCGGCCGGATTACCGGAAAAGCACGGTGTCGCAGCCGCTGGAAATCCCGCCGGATCTTACCTCGTCCACCATCGACGACACCTTGCTGGTGCCGGAACTCAACCCATCCGCTTCGGCCAGCCTTTCGACCTACGCCAAGGAGCGCGGCGGGTCGCAACCGCGCGCCCGCGCGCCCGAAGCGGTATTGCCGTCGCAGCCGGGCATTACCCTGGAACAGGATGGCAACCAGCGCTGGCTGGCGATCGCGGCGCCCACCGATCAGGTGTGGTCCAAGGTTCGGGAGTTCTGGACCAGCAACGGTTTTGTCTTGAAGCGCGACGATCCCACCATCGGCATCATGGAAACCGACTGGGTGGAGAATCGCGCCGATATTCCCCAGGATGGCCTGCGCGGTCTGTTGAAAAAGTATCTGGATATCCTCTACTCGGCGCCGACCCGCGATAAATTTCGGGTTCGGCTCGAACGCGCCTCGGACGGCAAGGTCACGGATCTGTATCTGACCCATTATGGGGTAGAGGAAGTGGCGGTCGGCGGCGCGTCCGCCAGCGCCAGCAATGCCTACATCTGGCAACGGCGACCCTCCGATCCGGAGCTGGAAGCCGAAATGCTCAACCGGCTGACGGTCTACCTGGGTGCGTCGGAGAAGCGAGCCGAGACCCAGCAGGCCAAGGCGGCCGCGACCGCGGGGCCGCGCGCGCGCCTGGTCGAGCAGGGCGGCGAGAGCCAGTTGCTCATCGACGAAGACTACTCCCGGGCTTGGCGGTTGGTGGGACTGGCGCTGGACGGCAGCAATTACGCGGTGGAGGAGCAGAATCGCGGTCAGGGCCTCTATGTGGTCGAATACCGCGACCCCGAAAAGGAAAACCAGAAGCCGGGCGAGGAGGGTTTCTTTTCCAAGCTGGCCTTCTGGCGCGACAAGCCGGCGGCGCCCGCAGTGGGAACCCGCTATCGAATCCGGCTGGCGGGCCAAGGCGCGCGCACGCTGGTGGTGGTCCGCGACAGCAACGACCAGCCCGATGCTTCGGCCGGCGCCCGGCAGGTGCTGGAAATCTTGCAGCAGGTCATCAAGTAATGGCGGTTGGCGGTTAGCGATTCGTTACCTCGCTGTCCGCTATCCCGCCGCCGCTCCACCCGTCGCGGGATCCTCCTCACGGTGAGCACGCGCATCCGGCGGTTGCCGCCGCAACTGGTCAGCCAGATCGCCGCCGGCGAGGTGGTCGAGCGCCCGGCGGCGGTTGTCAAGGAGCTGTTGGAAAACAGCGTGGATGCCGGTGCGACCCGCATCGCCATCGAGGTGGAACAGGGGGGGGCGCGCTTGATCCGAGTGCGCGACGACGGCGGCGGCATCCCTCCCGACCAGCTGGCGCTGGCGCTGACCCGCCACGCCACCAGCAAGATCGCCAGCTTCGAGGATCTCCAGCGGGTCGTCAGTCTGGGTTTTCGAGGCGAGGCGCTACCCAGCATCGCCTCGGTGTCGCGGCTGACCCTGACTTCCCGCGTCGCCGGTCAGGACAGTGGCTGGCGCATCGGTGGCGACGGCGGCGATACTCTCGGCGAACCGGTTCCGGCGCCACACCCGATTGGCGCTACCGTCGAGGTGCGCGAGCTGTTCTTCAACGTTCCTGCCCGGCGCAAGTTCCTGCGCGGCGAGCGCACCGAATTCAGCCATATTGAAGAAGGGATCCGCCGACTGGCCCTGAGCCGGTTCGGAGTCGGATTCCACCTGTGGCACAACCAGCGCGCGGTGTTGCGCCTGGAGCCGGCGACCGACCTGGAAACGGGCGCCCGGCGCTTGGCGGAACTGTGCGGCCGGGAATTCGGCGCGGGCAGCGTGTGGGTCGACCGCGGCGAGCCCGGTGTGCGGTTAACGGGTTGGCTGGGTTTGCCGGCGGTCTCCCGCGCCCAGCCGGACTTGCAATATTTCTTCGTCAACGGTCGCCCGGTGCGGGATCGAACCATGACGCATGCGATCCGGAAGGCGTATCAGGATATTCTTTATCAGGATCGCCAGCCGGCGGTCGTGCTCTATCTGGACATCGATCCCGACCGGGTCGACGTCAACGCGCATCCCGCCAAGCAGGAAGTGCGCTTTCGGGAAGGCGCGCTCGTCCACGAATTTATCCGCCGCGCCGTG
Organism: Candidatus Competibacteraceae bacterium; assembly: GCA_027492875.1. GTDB lineage: Bacteria > Pseudomonadota > Gammaproteobacteria > Competibacterales > Competibacteraceae > Competibacter. Next base: position 53,066 of record JAPUDV010000074.1, read on the forward strand.
CAGGCGGCGCTGGCCGGGGTCAGGCCCGGCACGCCGCCGCCGCCGGTCGTCCGGGCCGGCGAGCGGTTGGGACCGGCGGGCGGATTCAGCGGTGGGCCGGTTCCGGCGGATCGCTGGGCGGATCGCCAGCCGGTATTGCCGTTGCGAGTGGGCGAGCAGATGGCGGTTTACGGCCGGATGCACGCCTCTTTGGCTCCCGAACCGGCTCCGGCCGATCCCTCTGCCGTCGCGGATGCCGAACGACCGCCGCTGGGCTACGCGCTGGGCCAGTTGCACGGCTGCTACGTGCTGGCGGAAAACGCCGATGGGCTGGTGGTGGTGGACATGCACGCCGCGCACGAGCGTATTTTGTACGAACGCTTGAAGCGCTTGCAGGCGGAAGGCGCGGTCAAAACCCAGGCGTTGCTGGTCCCGGTGACGCTCGCGGTCGGCCCCAGGGAACGCCAACTGGTCGAGGAGCATGGCGCGCTGTTCGCCCAATCCGGTTTGGACGTGGCGGTGTTGGGACCGGAAACCGTGGCGGTACGGCAGGTTCCCGCGCTGCTGGCGGACACCGACATCGCCGGGATGGTGCGCGATATGCTGGCCGATCTGGCGACCCACGAAACCAGCGACCGGCCGGAGAACGCTAACCAGGCGCTGCTGGCCAGTCTGGCCTGTCACGGCGCCATACGCGCCAACCGTCCGCTCAACCTGCTGGAAATGAACGTCCTTCTGCGCGACATGGAGCGCACCGATCATGGCGGTCAGTGCAATCACGGACGGCCGACCTGGGTGCAACTGACGCGGGACGAGCTGGATCGGCTGTTTCGGCGCGGACGCTGAACGTGAGGCGTGAGGCGGGTTCGAACGGAGATCGCGAACGGGCCGATCCGCGCCCGCCGGTGCTGTTTTTGATGGGGCCGACCGCCTCCGGCAAAACCGCGCTGGCGGTGGCTTTGAGTCAACGCGTGCCGTTCGAAATCGTTAGCGTGGATTCGGCGCTGGTCTATCGGGGAATGGATATCGGCACGGCCAAGCCCGATGCGGACACCTTGCGCCTCGCCCCGCACCGGCTGGTGGATATTATCGATCCCGCCGAGGCCTACTCCGCCGGCCGGTTTCGGGCCGACGCGCTGGCCGAGATCGCCGCCATTCAGGCCAGCGGCCGTTTCCCGCTGCTGGTCGGCGGCACCATGCTGTACTTTCGCGCCCTGGAGCGGGGTCTGGCGGAACTGCCGGTCGCCGATCCAGCGACTCGGACCCGACTGGCTGCGGAACGGGCGGAACGCGGCGGCGCGGTGTTGCATGCCCGGCTGGCGCGGTGCGATCCGGCGGCGGCGGCGCGGATCCATCCCCACGACGCCCAGCGGGTCCAGCGGGCGCTGGAAGTGTACGAATTGACCGGTTGTCCGCTGACGGAACTTTGCGCCCGGCCGTGCGACGAAACAGTGCCGTTCCGAGCCGTCAAGCTGATTGTGGCTCCGGCGGAGCGGCAGGTTTTGCATGACCGTATTCAAAGCCGGTTTCATCTCATGCTGGAGCAGGGTTTTGTGGCCGAAGTGGAGCGCTTGCGCGCGCGCGGCGACCTGGATTTGGCCAAACCCTCGATGCGGGCGGTGGGATACCGGCAGGTTTGGGAGTACCTGGACGGCGTGCTGGATCGCGCGGAGATGACCGGACGCGCCACCGCCGCTACCCGCCAGTTCGCCAAGCGACAGTTGACTTGGCTGCGCGCGGATCCCGCCGCCGCATGGCTGGACAGCGGCCAGCATCGGTTGCTGGAGCGAGCCGTCGCCGAGTTGCGGGCGCGCGGGTTTTTTCCCAAGAGCATGTCAGGCTTGTGCTAGTATACGAACCGTTTTGGGTTGACCGCCGTGCCGCCGCCGGCATGGGCGCGGCATCCTGGTCTAACGGGGCTATCCCCGCGGACAATAACACCACGGGAACGTGGTGAGCCGATCCGACGGATGATTAATTCCGGGGGTGGGTACGCATCGTGCATTGCGCCATGCGGTCTTTGGTGATTTTGAGAATCCTTGAGATTTTTTGTATGGTTCGGACCCATAACAACAAGGGAGAGTCGTAATGGCGAAAGGTCATTCCCTTCAGGAACCGTTCTTGAACGCACTGCGCAAGGAACGAATTCCTGTTTCGGTTTATTTGGTCAACGGGATCAAGCTGCAGGGCCAGATCGAATCCTTCGATCAGTTCGTGGTGCTGCTCAAGAACAGCGTCAGCCAAATGATCTACAAACATGCCATTTCCACGGTCGTGCCAGTTCGCAACGTGCGCTTGAATCTGGCAACGGACGACAACGGCGTCGGCGGCGATCCGTCCTGACGGGTCTGGGCGGAATCACAGGGGGCGTTTTGTTCGAGCGTCCGCGCGGCGGCGAACGGGCTGTTTTGGTGCATTTGCTGCTGGACGAACCTGAAAACGGGCAGGACCTCACCGAGTTTCAGGATCTGGCCGCAGCGGCGGGCGCCGAATGCGTGGCGCTGGTCACCGGACGGCGGCGGGCGCCGGATCCCCGCCTGTTCGCAGGCAGCGGCAAGGCCGAGGAAATTCGGGATGCGGCGCGGGGCGGCGGGGCGGAACTGATCATTTTCGATCACGCCCTGTCGCCCAGCCAGGAGCGCAATCTGGAGGCCCTGCTGCAGTGCCGGGTTCTGGATCGCACCGGTTTGATCCTGGATATCTTCGCCCAGCGGGCGCGCAGCTTTGAAGGCAAGCTGCAAGTGGAACTGGCGCAGTTGCGTCATCTGTCCACCCGGCTGGTGCGCGGCTGGACCCACTTGGAGCGGCAGCGCGGCGGCATCGGGCTGCGCGGCCCCGGCGAAACCCAGCTCGAAACCGACCGCCGCCTGCTGGCCGACCGGATACGGCAGATACGCCTGCGCCTGGACCGGGTCGAGCGGCAACGCGAGCAGGGGCGGCGAGCTCGGCGCAAGGCCGAATTGCCGACGATCTCGCTGGTCGGTTACACCAACGCGGGTAAATCCACCCTGTTCAACACCCTGACGCAGGCCGGCGTCTATGTGGCGGACCAGTTGTTCGCCACCCTGGATCCGACGCTGCGGCGGCTGGATCTGCCGGGCGCGGAATCGGTCGTGCTGGCCGATACCGTGGGTTTCATCAGCCGCTTGCCGCACGAACTGGTGGCGGCTTTCCGCGCGACCCTGCGGGAGACCTGCGAAGCCCGTTTGTTGTTGCATGTGATCGATGCCGGCCACCCGGATCGAGGCGGCATCATCGCGCAGGTGGACGCCGTGCTGGCCGAGATCGGCGCGGCGGCGGTGCCCCGCTTGCAGGTGTTCAACAAGATCGATCTGACGGGCGACTCTCCCCGGCTGGAGCGGGATGCCGAAGGTCAGCCGCGAGCCATCTGGCTGTCGGCGGCGTCCGGCGCGGGAACCGATCTGCTGGTCGCGGCGCTGGCCGAGCGATTGCGGGGAGAAACCGTGCATGGCTGGTTGTGTCTGCCGCCGGCCGCAGCCCGCCTGCGAGCCCGCCTGTTCAGTCTGGACGCGGTGGTGGGCGAACGGATCGGACCGGAGGGCGAATGGCTGATCGAGGTGCGCACGTCGCGCGGCAACATGGATTTGCTCCGCCGCCGGGACGGCTTGCGAGCGGAATGGGTGCGTTCGGGCTTGGCAATCCCGGCGGTGTGAAGAATTTTGAGACGACGAATTTTGAGGTACGACATGGCATGGAATGAACCGGGAGGCGGCAACCGCGATCCCTGGAGCGGCGGCGGCCGCGATCAGGGTCCGCCCGATCTGGATGAAGTGGTCCGCAAGCTGTCCGACAAGTTCGGTACCCTGCTGGGTGGCCGGCGCGGAGGCGGCGGAGGCGGCGGAGGCTCTTCGGGTTCCGGATTCGCTGGAATCGGTTTGGTGGTCGGGCTGATTGCGCTGATCGGCTGGCTGATCGCCAGCATCTACATTGTCAACGAAGGCGAGCGCGGGGTAGTGCTGCGCTTCGGCCGCTATCTGGAGACCACGCTGCCGGGTCCGCATCTGCGGCTGTTTCCCATCGAGCGGGTAGAGATCGTCAATGTCGAGCAGCGGCGCTTTCGGGAAATCGGCTATCGCTCCGGCGGTGACGGCGGTGGCCGGCAACCGGCGATTCGCTCGGTGCCGAAGGAGGCGTTGATGCTGACTCAGGATGAGAACATCGTGGACGTGCGGCTGGCGGTGCAATACCAGATCAAGGATCCCCGCGCCTACCTGTTCCATGTACTCGATCCGGAAAACGTGCTGGTTCAGGTCGTGGAAAGCGCCGCGCGGGAAACCATCGGCAAAAGCACCATGGACTTTGTGTTGACCGAGGGCCGCAGCGATATCGTTGCCGACATCAAGACCTTGAGCCAGCGTATCCTGGACAGCTATGGCCCGGACCAGTCGCCCACGGCAGGCAAGGCGGTGGTCCCGGCGGGCATGGATGAAGGTCGGAACGGCGCCGGCTTGCAAATCGTGACCGTGGTGCTGCAGGACGCCCAGCCGCCGGAAGAAGTGCAGGATGCCTTCGCCGACGCGATCAAGGCGCGCGAGGACGAACAGCGGCTCAAGAACGAAGCCGAGGCCTACTCCAATGAAGTCATCCCGAGGGCGCGCGGTCAGGCGGCCCGGCGGCTACAGGAAGCTTCGGCTTACAAGGAACAGGTCGTCGCCCAGTCCCAGGGCGAGGCCAGCCGCTTCGAGCAGTTGTTGTCGGCGTATCAAAAAGCGCCGGAAGTTACCCGCGAGCGCTTGTATCTGGAAACGCTGGAGGCGGTGTTGTCGCAGGCGAGTAAGGTCCTGGTGGATGTCAAGGGCGCCAACAGCCTGCTGTACCTGCCGCTGGATCGCCTGCTCAGCCCCGTGGCGAAGCCGAATGCGGGTGCCGGCGCTGCGGGAAGCTCCTTGTCGGAGGCGTTGCCCGCCTCCTCGTCGACATCGACCGACGGTAGCGCGGCGGCCACGCGCCTGCGCGATCTTAACCGCGGTCGGGAGGTGCGCTAATGGCTCTATCGCAATTGCCGGTATCCCGAAACGCGCTGTTGGGCGTCGTCGCCGCCCTCGTGACGCTGCTGTCGCTGTCGCTGTTTACGGTGGATGCCACCCAGACCGCACTCCGCTTTCAACTGGGTGAAATGGTCGAGGCGGACTATCAGCCAGGTCTGCACTGGAAATGGCCATTGATCAACAATATACGCAAGTTTGACCAACGCTTGCAGACCCTGGACACCGAGCCGGAGCGATTCCTGACCGCCGAGAAGAAGAACGTCATCGTCGATTCCTTCGCCATGTGGCGGATCAAGGACGTCCGACGGTTCTATACGGCGGTCGGCGGCGATCCGGTTCAGGCCAACGTGCGGCTGGACCAGATCGTCAAGGACGGCCTGCGTAGCGAGTTCAGCAAGCGCACCATTCAAGAGGTGGTGTCGGGCGAACGCGAGCAGATCATGGAAACCCTGAGCCGCCTGCTCAGGGAGCAGGCCACGCAGTTGGGGATCGCCGCCGTGGACGTGCGGATCAAGCGGATCGACCTGCCGCCGGACGTCAGCAGTTCGGTGTTCAGCCGCATGAAGGCCGAGCGCTTGCGGGTGGCCAAGGATTTCCGCTCGCGCGGCGCCGAGGCCGCCGAGCGCATCCGCGCCGATGCCGACCGTCAAAGCACGGTGATCCTGGCCGAGGCCTACCGCGACGCCGAACGGCAGCGCGGTGAGGGCGACGCACAGGCCACCGATATCTACGCTCAGGCTTACGGCAAGGACCAGGATTTTTACGGTTTCTCGCGTAGCCTGACCGCCTACCGGCAAAGTTTCAGCGACAAGGGCGACGTGCTGGTGCTGCGACCGGAAGATTTTCAGTTCTTTCAATATTTCAACAAGTCGCGATGATCGGAGCCGATGGCCAGGCCAATATCGGCGTCGCGCTCTTCGTCGGATGCCGCCATGTGGAATGAATTGCTGGCGGCGTTCGGCTTGATGCTGGTGTTGGAAGGCATCCTGCCGTTCCTCAGCCCGCGCGCCTTGCGCCAAACGCTGTTGCGGATGGCCGGGCTGGAGGATCGCGCGCTGCGCCTGGTTGGGTTGGCCAGCATGTTGCTCGGGTTGTTGGCACTGTATGCATTCCGCGAATAAGGTTGCCCCGTCCGTGTTCGTCCCCCCCCGATTTTTTTGAATGTCACCTCTTCTTCCCCCATGAGCGCCGAAGACCGCTGGCTCCTGCCCGAAGGCATCGAAGAAATCCTGCCCCCCGACGCGGCCCGGATGGAACGGTTGCGTCGGGAGCTGCTCGATCTGTACGAATGCTGGGGCTACGAACTGGTCATCCCGCCGCTGATCGAGTTTTTGGAATCGCTGTTGACCGGTACCGGCAACGATCTGGAGCTGCAAACCTTCAAGCTGACCGATCAATTGAGCGGACGGATGATGGGGGTGCGGGCCGACATGACGCCGCAGGTGGCCCGGATCGACGCTCATCTGCTCAAGCGAGATGGTCCCGTCCGGCTGTGCTACATGGGCACGGTGCTGCGCACCCGAGCCGACGGCTTCGGCGGTTCGCGCAGCCCGTATCAGGCCGGGGTGGAGCTGTACGGTCACCGTGGCCACGAAAGCGATCTGGAAGTGTTGGTGCTGATGCTGGAAACCTTGCGTGTGGCGGGTATCGGCGCGGTGCATCTAGATCTGGGGCATGTCGCGGTGTTTCGCGCGCTGGTCCGTCAGGCCGGGCTGGACCGGGAGCACGAAGGGCTGCTGTTCGAGGCGTTGCAGCGCAAGGCGCTGCCGGAGATACGCCAGCAACTGTCCGCCTGGGTGCTGCCGGCGCCGTGCGAACAGGCGCTGCTGGCGCTGGTCGAGCTGAACGGGGGGCCGGAGGTACTGGACGAGGCGGACTTGCGCCTGGCGGTGACCGGCGAGGATGTGCGCGATGCGCTGGCGACGTTGCGGCGGCTGGTGGCGGCGCTGCGGCGGCGCTGGCCGGAATTGCCGGTTCACATCGATCTGGCCGAACTGCGAGGATATCACTATCACACCGGCGTACTGTTCGCGGCCTACGTGCCGGGACAGGGGCAGGCGGTGGCGCAGGGCGGGCGCTACGACGAGATCGCTCAGGTGTTCGGTCGGGCCCGGCCGGCAACCGGCTTCAGCACCGATCTGGCGACGCTGCTTTTGCTGGCGCCAGCGGCGGAGATCACCACTACCGGAATTTACGCCCCGCCGGTCGAGGATGCGGCGCTGGAGCGGCGGGTGGCGGCGCTGCGGAGCCAGGGGGAACGGGTGATTTGCGCCTTACCGGGCACGGTGGTGGTTCCCGGAATCCTGGGTTGTGACCGGTTGCTGGTCCGACGGGATGGGGAATGGGATGTGGTTTCCCTGCCGGCGCTACCCGCCGCGAATGAATAGCCTTTATCAGGAAACACCGGGATGCGGACATGGGAAAAAATGTAGTCATTATCGGCGCGCAGTGGGGCGACGAAGGCAAGGGCAAGGTCGTCGATCTGCTCACCGAAAGCGCTGCGGCGGTGGTGCGGTTTCAGGGTGGGCACAACGCCGGGCACACGCTGGTCATCGACGGCCGCAAAACCGTGCTGCATCTGATCCCCTCCGGCATTCTGCGCGAGGGCGTGCGTTGCCTGATCGGTAACGGTGTGGTGCTGTCGCCAGCGGCGCTGCTGGTCGAGATCGACCGGGTAGAAGCGCAGGGGATCGCGGTGGTGGACCGACTGCGGATCAGCGAGGCCTGTCCGCTGATCCTGCCCTATCACATCGCTTTGGATCAGGCGCGGGAGAAGGCGCGCGGCGAGCGGGCGATCGGCACCACCGGCCGCGGTATCGGGCCAGCCTACGAGGACAAGGTATCGCGACGGGCGGTGCGCTTGGGCGATTTGTTCCAGCGCGAGCGTTTCGCCGCCAAGCTCGGCGAGGTGCTGGATTTCCACAACTTTGTGTTGCGGCATTATTTCCAGGCCGAACCGGTTGATTTCCAGCAGGTGCTGGAAGAGACGCTGGCCATGGCCGAACGATTGCGACCGCTGGCGGCCGATGTCACCGCGTTGTTGGACGCGCATCGCCGCTGCGGCGACAACGTGCTGTTCGAAGGGGCGCAGGGCGCACTGCTGGATATCGACCATGGCACCTATCCCTATGTGACTTCGTCCAACACCACTGCCGGCGGCGCGGCCACCGGCACCGGGCTGGGGCCGCGCTATCTGGATTACGTGCTGGGGATTACCAAGGCTTATGCCACCCGAGTCGGCGGCGGGCCGTTTCCGACCGAACTGTTTGACGAAACCGGCGAGTATCTGGCCGACCGGGGGCACGAGTTCGGTTCGACCACCGGCCGGCGGCGGCGCTGCGGCTGGTTCGATGCCGTGGCGCTGCGCCGTTCGATCCTGAACAACAGCGTGTCGGGTCTGTGCGTGACCAAGCTGGACGTGCTGGACGGGTTGGACGGCATCCAGATGTGCGTGGGCTATCGGTGCGGGGCGGAGCGGCTGGACCACGCCCCCCTGGGTGCCGAGGCGCTGGCGGCCTGCGAGCCGATCTACGAGGAGATGCCGGGCTGGCGGGATTCGACCTTCGGGGTGCGGCGGCACGAGGCGCTACCGGCCGCCGCCCGGGCTTATCTGCGGCGCGTCGAGGAATTGACCGATACCCCGATCGACATTATTTCCACTGGCCCGGATCGGGCGGATACCATCGTGCTGCGGGATCCGTTCGCGGAGTGAGGGACGGGAAAAGCAAAAGGCCCGGTGGTTAACCGGGCCTTTTTCAATCTGGTGCCGAAGAGAGGACTTGAACCTCCACTGGGTTACCCCAACTAAGACCTGAACCTAGCGCGTCTACCAATTCCGCCACTTCGGCTTGATCGTCGCACCAGTTATGGCGGCGACGGGAGCGCACTATACGGATTGCTTTCCGGCCTGTCAATCGTTTCCGATTCATATTCTTAACCATTTCGAAGTGTTCTCATGACTCATAAAAAACGCAGTTCCTGGCGACAGATGGACCCTTTTCTGGCCCGGGAGCAGGAGAAGTATGGCCGTCCCTCGCCCAGCCGCGAATTCATTCTGCAGTATCTGGAAGAGCGGGGGATGCTGCTGACCCTGGAAGCCTTGTGCGCCGAATGGGGGATAGGCGACGACTGGGAAGTCGAAGCCCTGTCCCGCCGGTTGCGGGCGATGGAGCGGGACGGGCAACTGATTCGTAATCGCCGCGAAGGTTACGGACTGGTCGCCAAGATGAACCTGGTGACCGGACGGGTGATCGGTCATGCCGAAGGCCACGGTTTCCTGATACCCGACGAAGGCGGCGACAGCCTGTTTCTCTCCCCCCGACAGATGCGCAAGCTGCTGCACGGCGATCGGGCGGTGGTGCGGGTGATCGGGGTGGATTATCGGGGCCGGCGCGAGGGTGCGGTGGTCGAGGTGCTGGAGCGCAACACCGAGGCCGTGGTCGGGCGATTCTGCGAGGAACGCGGCGCCTGCTTCGTGATCCCCGACAACAAGCGCATCAACCAGGACATCATCGTGCCGCCCGATGGCCGCGGCGCGGCCCAGGCCGGTCAGATCGTCATCGTCGAGCTGATCGAGCAGCCCAGCGGGCGAACCCGGCCGCTGGGTCGAATCAAGGAGGTGCTGGGCGAGCATATGGCGCCGGGGATGGAAATACGGATCGCCATCGCCAGCCACGGCATCCCGGTGGAATGGCCGGAGATGGCGCTGGCCGAAGCGCGCGGTTTTGGCGAGGCGGTGCCAGAAGCGGCCAAGCAGGACCGCTGGGATTTGCGGGCAACGCCGCTGGTGACCATCGACGGTGTCACCGCCCGCGATTTCGACGATGCGGTGTACTGCGAGCGGCGCGGCGCCAACTGGCGATTGCTGGTGGCCATCGCCGATGTGTCCTGGTATGTGCGGCCGGACACGGCATTGGATCAGGAAGGGCGCAAGCGCGGCAATTCGGTGTATTTTCCGGACCGGGCCATTCCGATGCTGCCGGAAGCGCTGTCCAACGGCTTGTGCTCGCTGAACCCCGAGGTGGACCGGTTGTGCATGGTTTGCGAGATGACCTTCAACGCCGAGGGCCGCATCGTCCGCTCGCGCTTCGCCGAAGCGGTGATGCGCTCCCACGCCCGGCTGACCTACGACACCGTGGCCACCATCGTCGTCGACCGCGATCCGCGAGTCCGTGCCGAATTCGCCAATCTGGTGCCGCACCTGGATCGATTGCACGAACTGTATCAAGTGTTGCGAACGGGCCGGGAGCAGCGCGGGGCCATGGACTTCGATACGCAGGAAACCGTGATCGAATACGGGGCGGATCGCAAGATCGAACGGATTTTGCCGACCGAGCGCAACGACGCGCATCGCCTGATCGAGGAGTGCATGATCTCCGCCAACGTGGCGGCGGCGCGTTTCCTGCAACGCCACAAGATGCTGGGCTTGTACCGGATTCACGAGGGGCCGAGCACGGATCGCCTGAACAAGCTGCGCGCCTTTTTGGGCGAGATGGGGTTGGGGCTGGGTGGCGGCGACAAACCCTCGCCGCTGGACTATACCCGACTACTGACGCAGGTTCGCGACCGGGCCGACGCCCATCTGATCCAGACGGTGATGCTGCGTTCCTTGGCGCAGGCGGTCTATAACCCAGGCAATGTCGGTCATTTCGGGCTGGCGTTGGAGGCTTACGCCCATTTCACTTCGCCGATCCGTCGCTATCCCGACTTGCAGGTGCATCGCGCCATCCGCCATGTGCTCAACGGCGGCAAGCCAGCCGATTTCCCGTATACCCACGCCGATCTGATCGGCTTGGGCGAGCATTGCTCGATGACCGAGCGGCGGGCCGATGAGGCGGTACGCGATGCGGTGGAGTGGTTGAAGTGCGAGTTCATGCTGGACAAGATCGGGCAAGTGTTCGACGGCATTATCACCGGAGTCACGGGTTTCGGTTTGTTCGTGGAATTGCGCGGGGTATTCGTGGAGGGCTTGGTGCATGTGACTTCCCTGCGCAATGATTATTACCAGTTCGATCCGGTGGGTCATCGTCTGCACGGCGAGCGGTCCGGGCAGGTCTATCGTTTGGGCGATAGCCTGCGGGTGCGGGTGGCGCGGGTCGATCTGGACGAGCGCAAGATCGATTTCGAGCCGCTCGAAAACGAGCGCGGCGAGAAGACCGAACGCCGGAGCCAGCGGAGCCGTCGCCGGCGCAAGGAATGAAGGCCGTGGCCGAGGAGCTGATTCATGGCGTGCACGCGGTGGCGGCGGTGCTGAAATACGAACCGGAGCAGTTGCGTGGGTTATGGGTGGAGAGTCAGCGGCGGGATGCGCGGATACAGGCGCTGCTGGACGAGGCAGTCAGCCGGGGCGTGCCGATTCGAGCGGTCAGTCGGGTGGAATTGGATCGCATGAGCGGCGGTGCGCGCCATCAGGGTATCGTCGCACGATTGGCGGTCCAGCAGCGGACTCACGACGAAGCGGATTTGCCGGCCTTGTTGGCGACGGCTGGACCGGCGCTGCTGCTGGTGCTGGACGGGGTGCAGGACCCGCACAATCTGGGGGCCTGCCTGCGCGGCGCGGCGGCGGCCGGTGCTCATGCCGTGATCGCGCCCGCCGACCGCGCCGCCGGTTTGAATGCGACGGTGCGCAAGGTGGCCTGCGGCGCGGCGGAGATCGTACCGTTCGTCGCGGTGACCAATCTGGCGCGGACGCTGCGCGATCTGCGGCAACAGGGGCTTTGGATCGTCGGCGCGGCCGGCGAGGTGGACGCCAGCCTGTATGAAGTGGATTTCACCTTGCCGACCGCCATCGTGTTGGGTGCGGAGGAAAAAGGGTTGCGGCGGCTGACCCGCGAGAGTTGCGACCGGCTGGCGCGAATTCCGATGGCCGAGAACGGGGTCGAAAGTTTGAACGTATCGGTGGCGGCGGGGATTTTTCTGTTCGAGGCGCGGCGGCAGCGTGGCGTGAATGGTTGATGGAGGTACATGATGGATGCGGCGGCATTGGCGGAAAAGTGGCGGGAAGTGGTCGATAACCCATATCTGCGGGATTTGCCCTTCAAACTGGAATTGAACGAAGATGGCAAGGTGGAGTTTGCGATGAGTCCGGCGACCAATCGGCATTCGTTGCTGCAAGGTAAATTGCAGGCATTGTTGCTGCGTTGCCTCCCGCACGGCGTCCAAATGCCTGAATGTTCGATTCTGACGAGCAAAGGAGTGAAGGTGGCGGATGTGGTTTGGGCGTCCAACGCATTTTTTGAGCGGTATCGCGATGCGACGCCCTATCCAAAAGCTCCGGAGTTGTGTATCGAAGTGGTCTCGCCATCCAACACCACCGATGAATTGACGCAGAAAATCCAACTGTATCTGGAAGCGGGCGCGGTCGAGGCGTGGATCGTGTGCGGGGATGGGGTGGTGGAGGTGTACGGTCCCGAGGGACGGCAGACGCGGTCGTCGTTTGGAATCGCAGTGGCGCCGCTCGAGATTTAGCTGAAATCAGCGCATTGAGGTGGTCGATTCGTAACGGGTCATTTCCAGATAGCCCTGTCCCGCAACCGCCTGATCCCCAGCGTGCCCGTCAACGGCCACAGCGCCTTCCCAGTACCGTACCATCCGCCGCATTTCCTGATCGGCGATTTTGGGGGTGACGGTCAGATCCAGTTTCTCGGTCGGCATGCGCAGCCGCCAGCCGGCGGGATAGCGGTCGCCGGTGTGCGGGCTGGTCCATGCGCCGAGCGGCTGCAAGTCCACCTCGTTCCAGCGCAACGCGCGGGTCGATCCATCGGCCGCGACCAGTACGCCCTTGCTGAATGGATCGACGCTGCCATCCTTGCACCGTAGCCGGTAGAACATCACCTCCCGCCCGTCGTCCAGTTGTAGCGCGAACCAGTCCCAGCCGTTCTGTTCCGGCCCCAGCGCACTGGTGCTCCATTCCCGGTCCAGCCAGCTTGCGCCACTGGCGGTGAACGTCTGTCCACCGAGGCTAACCGTGCCCTGGGTCGGCAGGTGGGTATAAGAGTAATAGTAGGACGCATTGCCCGGTTCGGCACTTTTCTGGCTTAGGCCCTGGTCGCCTTGCAACACCACCGGTTTGCCGGTGTCCAGCATCAGATCGACGGCGATATCGTCTTGACGCGCCCGTACCCGCAGCGGAAACGGGTCGGACCCGGTACCCGCCAGCTCCCAATCTTCCAGCCAGACGCGCAGCGGCGTTGCGTGCGCGCCGGCCAGTCCCATCGCGCCCCGGCTGAAGCGTTCGAATCCCCAATGTGTGTTGCCGGCGACGTCGGTCAGCGCGAAATGGCCCATGTAGACCTGATTGCTGCGCCAAGTGGAATCCGTCGCCGGTGCGGTCGGGGCCAGCGCGATGCGGAACAGGGTCAACTGGTAGCCGAACTCCCGGCCGGTGGCATCGGCCAGGTTGCCGGTCGCGTACCACCATTCGTTGCGAAATGCCGGGTGTGGGCCGTGATCGGCGGGGAAAACGAACGGTCGCGGCCGGTAGGCTCGCTGGTAGCCGGTGCTGTCGCTGCCACCCAGGGCGGAGCCGACGCTGACACCGCTGCTCATGGCGCTCTTCGGCTGAGCGCGGGGCCAGAGGTAATAGCCGGTCGCCGTCAGGGCCAGAGCGGCGAACAGGATCGGTAATCCAACTTGCGAAAATCGCTTCTTCATAATCCGAACCCCCCGTGTCCCATTGAATTTGCGCCATGGTAAACTGAAAAAACTTGTTACCAAGCCGTTCGTTCATGACTGTCATGACTCAAAGGAAAACCTACGCGGCTGCCAGCATCTCAGACGATGCGAAGACCATGATTGCGCGTCTCTATCAGGTACAGCGTGCATAAGGCAAGCTTCGCCGCGCATTTGTTGCGGATATGAGTCAAGCAGGCTATCGATTCAGCGAGAGTCAACTCGGCCGCTGGGTAGCGCGCGTTAACGCGGGTAAGACTGCCGTATCCATCCCCAAAGCGACAGGTCTATTTGCGCATCTGACACGTAAGCAGCGCGATATTGCGGGTTGTTGGGTCTTATCACAGAATTTGCGTGGCGTTCCTGTTCACCTATCCGATTACAGTCACTTCTGCAACAAACAGTTTAGGCAGCCACTGAGTAATACCAAATACTACATTGTACAGGACAAAATCCGCTAACCAAATGAATTTACGTTAAAATTCTGC
>JAPUDV010000075.1 GCA_027492875.1 Candidatus Competibacteraceae bacterium
CTTCGGCGGATTCGCGGATTTCGACTTGTAATGAGCGACTCATGACTGGATCAACGAAGTAGGGTAAACGAATATGATAATAAAATCTAATCATAAATGGTATTAGAGTGCGTAAATTTCCGTTTCGTGTCTTCCCTTCCGATAGCGATAATGTCGCCGTTACCCGTGGAAGGCAAGCTGTTGGACGTGTCGGCCCGCTTGGCGGAACGGAGCGGGTTCGTGGCGGTGGCGGGATGGCTTGCCGGCGCACGAACTGGAGCGGAGCTCGTGGCCCCATCTGCCGCGGCTGGGTCATGATCTGCTGCCTGCCGTTTACGTCGCCCCGGCGATGGGGGTGAACCGGCAAGCGTTACCGTCCGAATCACGGATGTCCACGGATTAATGGATTGCACGGAAAGGTTTCATCCGTGAAATCCGTGTCATCCGATGAATCCTTGATTCGGACGGTGGGGCCTGAGTAGTCCCCTCCGGTTTCGCTAACGTGTTGTACTAGAGGTAGTAAAAAATCAGGCAGGCGGCCAGCAAAACAGTGACCCACAGCACCATGCTACCGGTCGGCCATGTGGTGGCCAGTTTGCCTTGCAGGCCGTGATGGCGAGTCAGCGCCCGAATCAGGCTTTCAAACTGGTACGCCAAGACGCCGGTCAGTCCCTCCCACGCCCGCTCCAGCGTTCCCCACGCCTGCGCCGTCACCATCGGCAGGAATTTGCGGTAGATCCAGTCGAAATCCAGGTTGAGCGAGGGAATTTCCGGCGGATACCAGCCGAGCTTCATCAGGGTGGTAAACGCCAATGCGGCAAACAGCAGCAGTTGCAACTGGGATAGCACATGGGTGGTGGTGTAGGGCGCATAGTCCACCGTGTAGGGCAGCAACGGGTAAAGCAGCCATTGCGGAAAAATACCCAGCAACACACAGGCCAGCGCGGTCAGGCCCATCGCGATCAGCATGTTGGTGGGCGCTTCCGCGCAGCGCTTGCCGCTGTCGTGATAGAAAAAGCTGAAGAACGGGATCTTGATGCCGGAATGGTCCAACACACCGGCCGATGCGAATACCAGCATCAGGAAGACCCAGGTGTGGTGCTCTTCGGCGGCGGCGGTCATGATCAACGCTTTCGAGACGAAACCGCTGAACAGCGGAAACGCCGAGATCGACAGCGAGCCGACCACGCAGAACGCCGCCGTGAGCGGCATGGATTTGTACAGACCACCCAGCTCCGAGGCCTTGATGGTGCCGACCCGATGCAGCACCGCGCCCATGCTCATGAACAGCAGCGCCTTGTACAGAATGTGGCAGAAGGCGTGCGCGGCGGTGCCGTTCAGCGCCAGTTCGGTGCCGATGCCGATGCCAACCACCATGAAGCCGAGCTGGTTGTTGAGGCTGTAGGCCAGCACCTTGCGCAAGTCGTTCTCGATCACCGCGAAGAAGATCGGGAACGCGGTCATGGTGGCGCCGATGTAGATCAGGATTTCGGTGCCGGCGTAGCCGCGCGCCAGGGCGTAGACCGCCAACTTGGTGGTGAAGGCCGACAGCACCACGGTGCCGGTGACCGTGGCCTGCGGGTAGGCGTCCTGCAGCCAGTTGTGCAGCAGGGGAAAGGCGCATTTGATGCCGAAGGCGATGAAGATCAGCAGGCCACCGGGAGTCTCCAGGCCCAGATGATCGAATGCGGTGGAGCCGGTGGCTCGCAGATGGATAATCGTACCGGCCAACAGGATCACGCCCGAACCGACCTGAATCACCAGATAGCGCAGCCCGGCCTGAGCGGATGACGCCGTGCGCCGCGCCCAGATCAGAAACACCGAACTGATGGCGGTCAGCTCCCAATAAATGAACAGCGTTACCAGATCGCCAGCCAGCACCGCGCCGATGGCGGCGCCGGCATATACCAGGGCCGCGACATCCTGCATCGTGTCGCGCTGGTGCAGCGCGTAGATCACCCCCAGCCACGAAGCGATGAAGAAAATCAACGTGAAAATGAAGCTGAGCCGATCCAACCGCAGCGTGATCAGATTCAGGTCGAACAGCGAGATGATGCCGCTGGAACCGTAATCCATGCCGCAAAGCTGCACGATGCCAAGCAGCGGCAGTGCCAACATGTAGACGGCGCGGACGCGGCCGCCGAGCAACGGGGCCAGCAGGCCGCCGACGATCAGGATCAGGGCGGGATTGAGTCCTTCAATGATCATAATAATCCTCATCCCGTTTCAGCAGCCGGCGCAGCGCCTTGGCCGACAGCACGATAAAGCAGTACGCCAGAAACCCGTACACGCTGTAAAAGGCCGGAAAGGCTTCCTCGAACGCAAAATGCCCATGCTTGGTGTAAGTTGCATCGAATAGCACCAGCCCCACGCACGCCGCGACCAGCAGCCAGACCAGCTTGTTGACGTTGGCCGCTTGGTCGAGCCAGTAGGTCTTGCCGTCGGACGGGGGTGGCCGTTCGTTCATGGCGGGGTCCTCGTGATCGCCGCCAGCAGCTCGTAGAGCGGGTCGGCGTAGAAAAACAGCAGCACGCAACCCAGGGCGGTCAGACATAGCGGCACCACGCAGGCCAGTGGCGCTTCCTGAAGTCCGGCCCAAGCCGAGCCGCCATGGTGTCCTGGGCTTCCCTCTCCGGCCGTGGAAGCGTGGTGCGCGGCGGCGTGTGGGTTGGCTTGTGCCGGCGCGAAAAACCCCCGCGCCACCACCGGCAACAGGTAGGCCACGTTCAGCAGCGAACTGACCATCAGTACAGCGATCACCGCCAATTGCCCGGCATCGGCCGCGCCCAGCAATAGGTACCACTTGCTCCAGGAACCGCCCAGTGGTGGCAGGCCGATGATGCTGAGCGCACCGATCAGGAAGGCGCCGAAGGTGAACGGCATGACCCGGCCCAGCCCGTCCAACTGACTGATTTCGGTCTTGTGGGCGGCGGTATAGATGGCGCCGGCGCAGAAGAACAGGGTGATCTTGCCCATGGCGTGCATGACGATCTGCATCGAGCCGCCGATCACCCCCATCGAGGTGGCCAGGGCCGCGCCCAGCACCACATAAGACAATTGGCTGACGGTGGAATAGGCCAGCCGGGCCTTGAGATTGTCCTTGGTCAGCGCCACGCAGGACGCCAGCAACAGGGTCAGGGCGGCTACCCAGATCAGCCATTGCGAAGCGCCGGTTTCGCTGAGGAAATCGATGCCGAAGATGTAGACCACCACCTTCATCACCGTGAACACCCCCGCTTTCACCACCGCCACCGCGTGCAGCAGCGCGCTGACCGGGGTCGGCGCCACCATCGCCGCCGGCAGCCAGCGGTGGAAGGGCATCAACGCCGCCTTGCCGATACCGAACATGTACAGCGCCAGTAGCGCTGCCACGGCCGGTCCTTCCATCTTGCCCGCCAGAATGCCGCCGGGAGTGAAATCCAGCGTGCCGGCGATCCAGCCGGTCCAGATGATGGCCAGCAGCAGTAGGCCGATGGAGGTGCCCAGCAGAATGCCGAGATAAAGCCGCCCGGCCCGCATGGCGTCGGCGTTGCCCTTGTGGGTGACCAGCGGGTAGGTCGAGAGCGTCAGCGCTTCGTAGAAGATGAACAGAGTCAGCAGGTTGCCGGCGAAGGCGATGCCGATGGCGCTGGCGATAGCCACGGCGAAGCAGACGTAGAAGCGGGTCTGATGGTGTTCCTGATTACCGCGCATGTAGCCGATGGAATAGAGCGAGTTCAACGGCCACAGCAGGGCGGCCACGGCGGCAAAGGTCATGCCCAGGGGTTCCACGCTCAGTCGCAGCGGCAGGCCGGGCACGAACTCGAGCAGATCCACCGTGGGACGGGCGCCGGCCGCCACCGCCGGCAGCAGGGACAGCACCACGCCCAGCAGCAGCAGCGAGGCCAGCAGGGTCGCCAGTTCGCGCCGGTTGGGATGCGCATCGTTGGCGGCAATGAAGAACGCGCTCGCCAGCGGGATGAACAACGCCAGTTGCACGGCAGCTTCGGCACTCATTGCCCCACCCCCAGCAGCGCTTCCGCCGCACGGCGGGCGACGCCTGCGTTCAGTGAGGTGTCGATCCCGAAATACAGGTTGGCCAGCGCCAGCGTCCAGGTCGGCGCCAGCAGCGCCAGCGGGGCCTCGCCGGTCGTGCGATCTTCCGGCGCGGGCTGGAAGTACGCCACCTCGACCACCCGCCAGATGTAGACCACCGCCAGCAGCGAGGTGAACAACACCAGCAGCGCCACCGGCCACCAGCCTCGCTCCAGCGCGCCGAGGATGAGGTACCACTTGCTGACGAAGCCCGCCGTCAGCGGCACCCCGATCAGACTCAGTCCACCGATCACGAAGGCGCCCATGGTCCAGGGCATGGTTCGGCCCACCCCGGCCATGCGGTCGAGGCTGACGGCGCCGATCCGAAACGACACGCAACCGAGCGCCATGAACAGCGTCCCCTTCATCAGGGCGTGGTTGAACAGGTGCGAGATGGCGGCGGTCAGGCCGGTGACCGACACCAGGCTGATCCCCAGGACCATGTAGCCGATCTGGGCCACGCTGGAATAGGCCAACATCCGCTTGACGTTGGTCTGGAAAATCGCCACCACGGAGGCGCTGAAAATCCCCGCCAGAGCCAGTGGCAGCAGGATGGCGTCCAGGTGCATGGTTCCAAAAGAGAACTGGGCGCCGAAGATGGTAAAGAAAAACCGCAGCAGTACGTAAATCGCTACCTTGGTCGCCGTGGCCGCCAGGAACGCGGTAACCGCCGAGGGCGCGTAAGCGTAGGCGTTGGGCAGCCACAGATGCAGCGGAAACAGGGCCAGCTTGAGGCTGATGCCGATGGTCAGAAAAGCGAAAGCGGTGCGTATGGTGCGGGTGTCAGCCACCGCCGGCAGACGCGCGGCCAGGTCCTCCATGTTGAGGGTGCCGGTCATTACGTACAGAAAGCCGATGCCAATCAGGATGAAGGTGGCGCCGATGGTGCCCATGATCAGGTACTGATAGGCGGCGGTCAGCGCGCGACGGTCGCGGCCGATGCTGATCAGCGCGTAGCTGGACAGCGAGGAAATTTCCAGGAACACGAACACGTTGAAGGCATCGCCGGTGATGATCATCCCCAGCAGGCCGGTCAGGCACAACAGGTAGGTGGCATAGAACCAGGGTTGCTTGCGTACCGGCAGGCGGACGCGCTGTTCCACCACCGGCCGCGCGAACGCCATGACCACGGCGCCGATCATTGCCACGATCAGTAGCATGTAGGCGTTGGCGGCGTCCACCCGGTATACGATGCCCCAGGGCGCCGGCCAACCGCCCATGGCGTAGGAGATCACGCCCTGCGCCAACACCCGGTCCAGCAGCAGCGCGGCGATCAGCAGACAGAGCGCGCAAGCAGCCATGGCCAGTAGCCAGACCGCCCGGCCGGGACGCAGTAACGCGCACAACGGCGCGGCAATCAGGGGAACGACGACCTGGAGCGCGGGCAGATGTTCGGTCACAGGGCCTCGTCTTCGCTTTGGGCGTGGATCTCGTCTTCCTCGATGGTGCCGTAAGCTTCGTTGATGCGCACCACCAACGCCAAGCCCAAAGCCGTGGTGGCAATGCCCACTACGATGGCGGTCAGAATCAGCACATGCGGCAGCGGATTGCTGTAGACCGTCGCCGTCCCGGTCAGAATGGGAGCGGTGCCGCCGGTGATCTTGCCCATGCTGATGTAGAGGATGAACACCGAAGTCTGAAAGATGTTCAGCCCGACCAGTTTCTTGACCAGATTGCCCCGCGAGATGACCACATAGAAACCACACATCATCAACACGATGAAAATCCAGTAGTTGTACAGACCGAGGATTTGCACTTTGATTTCTTGTCCTCAACGATCTTCGCAATACGGCGGATTGGTGCGTTGGGGCGCCTCATCCGCCGCGCGGCTTCACTGAAATCTTGCCCCCCGCACTTACCGACCTCTGCCGGCAAAAGCGTAGAAAATGGAGACCATGACCGCCGCTACGGTGATGCCGACGCCCAGTTCCACCAGCAGGATTCCCAAATGCTGGCCATGCACCGGATCGTGTGGGTCCAGCACCCCGTAATCCAGAAAGGCGCCGCCCAGCAGCATTCCGGCCACGCCCACGCCCGCATAAATCAGCACGCCCAGGGAAACCCCGACGCGCAGCAGCCACGGCGGCATGATCCGCCGGGCGTTGTCCAGACCGTACACCAGCGCGTAAAGCACGAAGCCAGCGGCGAAGATCACGCCGGCCTGAAACCCGCCGCCCGGCCCGAAATCTCCGTGAAACTGGACGTAGAGGGCGAACAGCAGAATCAGCGGCAGCAGCAGCTTGGTGATCAGGCGGGGGATCGAATACTGCTTCATCACGCATCTTCTTCGTGATCGGGGCGGGGCGGCTCCTCGGATCGGCGTCGCCGCGCGCCGCCGATCAGCAGCAGCACGCCGATCGCGGCGGTGAACACCACGGTGGTTTCGCCCAACGTGTCGTAGCTGCGATAGCTGGCCAGCACCGAGGACACCACGTTGGGAATGCCGATTTCATCAGCGGAATCCTCAAGATAGCGCGGCGCCACATGGTGGTGGATCGGATTGCCGGGATCGCCGTAAGGAGGGATGTCGGAAGTACCGTAAATCAGCGCCGCGCCGGTGACCAGCACCGCCAGCAGCGGTAATAGCGGCTTGTGCGTGGAGGGGGTTTTCTCTCGACTGGTGGTCAGCGCCAGTGTGCCCAGCATGAACACGGTGGCGACTCCGGCGCCGACCGCAGCTTCGGTGAACGCCACGTCCACGGCATCCAGCACCACGAACAGGCTGGCCGACAGCAGGCTGTAGATGCCGAACAGCATCACCACGGCGAACAGATCCCGCAACCGGATCACCGCCAGCGCGGTGACCACCAGCAGGCTCAGTAACACAATACCGACTAGGATTTCGATGACGGCGCGTCCTCGTGCAAGAGCGGGCGGGGATTCTCGGGATCGGACAGCGCGGCCTTGACCAGGGCATGGGTGGCGGTCGGGCTGGTGAACCACAAAAACAGCAGGATCAGCAGCAGCTTGGCGCTCACCAAGGTCCAGCCGCCCTGCAACATCAACCCCAGCAGGATCAGGCCGGCGCCGAGCGTGTCGGTGATGCTGGCGGCGTGCAGGCGGGTGTAGAAATCCGGCATGCGCAACAGGCCGACGCCACCGACGATCATGAAAAACACGCCGCCGAGCAGCGCCAGCCAACTCAGCCCATCGATCAGCCAGGCCATCTAGAGATCGCCCGGTTCGTCGGGGACATTGCGCGGCCAGCCCATGTCCCCGTAGCGGATGAATTTGAGCACGGCGATGGTGCCGATGAAGTTGATCAGGGCGTACACCAGCGCGATGTCCATGAAGTCGGGACGTCCGCTCATAAACCCCAGTACGGCGATGATCAGCACGGTCTTGGTGCCGAAGGCGTTGACCGCCATGATACGGTCGTAGACGGTCGGCCCCAGCAGGGCGCGCGCCATGGCCAGCACCATGCACGCCAGGATGCCGAAGGCTGCGGCGGCAAACATCAGGGGTTTCCTCGTTCCAACCCGGCGACCCGCCGGTCCATGCCACCGGCCAGCAGGGCATCGGCTCCCTCACGGGTCAGGGCGTGAACTTCCAGGCTGTCGCCGCTCAGCGAGGTGGTCACCGTCCCCGGCGTCAAGGTGATGGAGTTGGCGTAGATCACCCGGCCCAGCTCGCTGCGCTGGCTGGGTTTGAGCTGGATCAGCGCGGGGCTGATCGGCAGTTTGGGGTCGAGGATGCGCCGGGCGACATCGATGTTGGCCAGCACGACCTGCCGCAGCAGCCAGGGCCAGTACAGGATGAGTTGCGGGCCGAACCGCAGACGCAGCGGCTGTTCCTCGGGATCGACCTGCTCAACCCGCCACGCCACAAAAACCACCAGGGTGCAGGAGAGCGCGCCGAAGCTCAACAGCAGGGGATTATCGAACAGCCCGGACAACAGTAACCACAGGCCAAGGCAGAACAACCATAGGCTTAGCGCGTGCAGCATGTCTGCCCTCCGTTTTCCAGGGTTGTTGTTCGGGCTCGTCGGTGCATATCGTTATTTCTGCCCGTGCCCATTATTCTGAATGGCCTCCTTAAGAAGGCTATCAATCAAGATACTGTTTTTTAAACTATTTAAAATAATTTGGCGAGAAATCGAGGTGGGGAATCGAACGATTCCATTTTATTTATAGCGTCCCCCCCGGGGGATGCAAGCCAGTCGGGCCGAAATCGAGGGCGTTTGCGGCGAGAAACCGCCCGACCCGAGCCGGCGAGCCGGCGGCCGGGCGGCTAATTCAGATCGGGATCCCGAAAGTAGCGGACGCCCCAGTCGGCCTGGATCGATGCACCCTTGATGTCCAGCCGGTAGACCGTAACGCCGGGATCGCTGGAGGTGTCGGCCGGCGAGCCGGAAACCATGAAGCGACCCAGAGTTTCGGGGTCGCCGAACAGCAGCACCTGTCGGTAGGGTTTGACTTCGGCACCGGGACCGACATCGGTTCGGGCCAACTGCATATATGCGGCCCGGTTGTTTTTGTCCAGAACCACGCCGCGCCCGTGCGTCTCTGCCAGCACGGCGTTCAGACCGTTGATCTCGAACACGCCGTAACCGGTTGCCCGGTCGAATTCGGCTCTGGCCGAGGGTTTCAGCTTGAAGAGCTGATCCAGGGTCTGATCGCGGATCTTGAGGATGGCTCGCTGTTGTTCCCGCTTGGCTTTTAGACTCAGCGCGCCGGAGGATTGCGGCACATCGGCCGCCGGACGGGAGACCGACGGCGGGGTGTCGGCGCAACCGGCCAGCACGGCGGCCAACGCCAATCCGGTCAATATGCGGGCGGCACGCCGGCCGGACAGGGGTTCCGGTTCCTTCCGGTGTTTCGGAGGTGCCTTCGACTCAATCATCGTCGGCGGATTGCAGGTAGACGGTCGCGTCGTAGCGCTCGCGCGGATACAGTGCCCGCGCCCTGCGGTACGCTTCTTCTTCGTCGCTGGCAACCACCACGTCTTCGATGGTCGGCCCACCGGCCAGGGGGGTGGCGTAGATCAGATACATCGTCGGGCATTGTCGGGTGGATGTCTTGTGTGGGTGCATGTTCAACCTCCGTCGCGGTCGGCGTCCGTCCCCGGACAGGAGCGGCTTGGTTCCGCCGGCTAGTAGACGTCGTCAGGCTTTCGGACCCAAACCGGCGGGTCATCCCACCATCGACGGCGTGCCTCGGTCACTTCCCGCCGCCGCGTTTGGGATCGGTCCTCCGGCCGTTCGGCTCGCGCCGCGCCGGTCGCGGGGGGCGGTTTTTGGCCTCGTTGCTGAAGCGGAAGCGGCCGGCCAGCACGCAGCCCTTCATGCCTGGATCGCAGGGCCGCCCCTTGACGTGCCCGCAAAAATTGTCGATTTCATGGGGACAACCCCAGCCACCACCCATGCTTTTACCTCCGGAAAACGCGCTGCGACCTGCCAGCCATCGCGGGAGCAGGCGGCCAGCTCGCCCGATAGTCCCAATAATCCTTACCCGGAACATGCCACGCCAAGGGGCGGTCGGCGTCCGGACCCAGATAGCGGCGAGTCGGATGGATGTTCGGCCGTCCACGCTGATTGTAGCAGACCTGCCCGGAGCGGTCGTGGCGCACCCGCGCTCTGGCCGGAAGTTGTCGAGCAAGGCCGGCGTGGCACTCGCAAGCAGCGGGGCCGCGCCAACCAGCGAACCGCCGAAGCCCATCATCGCGCCTCCACCAAAATGAATTCGAAAGCTCTTCCAACCGGCCGCGCTGGGCGGATTCGGAGTTTCACCCTACGCGCGCCTCGGTGAACTCGGGCTGAATCGCGGTGGAGAACCGCGCTGATGCTGGAACAATTGGATCGCGTCATTCTCAATCGCGCGCAGAAATAGATATTGAATGCAATAATTCCACTAACAGCGACTTTTTATCTGAGTGGAGCCGAATCGATGCAAGCGATGCGCTTTAATTTCCGTACCCTGTGCCGCAATGCGGCGGAACGTGGTGGTCAGATGCAGCGGCGCCTGCTGGACGCGCTCGGCGCGCGCCATGGCGTCAAGACCCTGCCAGAATTCGGCATCGAGCGGGCGGCGCAACTGGCCGGCTGCACCGCCAATCACATCCGCAATCTGGAGATGCGCGGCGATTTGCCCGCCCCGCGACTGGTGGAGGCCGGCTCGATCCAGCGACGGGTGTACGATTACAACGAGGTCAACCACCTCCGGGACACCATCGGCAAGCGGCCCAAGCGTCCGGACGGCGCCGCTTGCGTGCGAGTGGTATTTTCCAACCTCAAGGGCGGGGTGGCCAAAACCACCATGTCGCTGCATTTCGCCCAATATCTGGCGCGCGAGGGCTATCGGGTGCTGCTGGTGGACGCCGACCCGCAGGCCACCACCACCAGCGCGTTCGGCTTCATCCCCGATCTCGATTTACAGGACGGCGACGACCTGTTTCCAGCCCTGACCGAGGCGCCGGCCCGCTTGACCCAGGCGGTCAAGCATACCCACTGGCGCACGCTCGACCTGATCCCGGCGCGGCTGGCTCTGCAATACACCGACTGGCAACTGTCCCAGCCGGAAGAGCGCCAGAACGAGACGCTGGGGCCACCGCCCGTGCGGCTGCATCGGGCGCTGAAGACGATCGAGGACCGCTACGACATCATCGTGGTGGACACCCCGCCATCGCTGGGCATGCTGGCTCTGAACGCCATCGCCGCCGCCAATCTCATCGTCATGCCCATCGTGCCGCACATGTACGACATCTCCTCCAGCGTGCAGTATTTTCGCATCCTGGAGCAGATCTGCGCGCTGTACGAACGGGAAATCAACGTGCAGCGGCTCAACATCCTGCTGACCAAGGTGGACGCCAGCACCGAAACGCTGAACAACATCGCAGTGATCAACGGCGCCTACGGCGAGCTAATTCTCAGCAACCGCATGGGCTTGACCAAGGAATTGCAGAAATCCGCCAGCGACCAGCTCAGCATCTACGAAATCGACCAGCCACGCGGCTCGCGCGACACCTACAACCGGGCCATCATGATGCTGGACGGAGTCAACGCCGAAATCCTGCTGGCGGTGCGCCAGCTCTGGCAGCAGGAAATCCTGAGCGGGATCGAGGCCGCCGAGGCGGTGCGGACGAGGGCGCCGGCATGAGTCGCCGCAAATCCTTGCAAAGCCTGGGCGAGTGGATCGGCGCCGGTGGCCACGCGTTCGACGGCAGCCTGTTAAAAGGGGAGAACGATGGCGTTATCCAACACCTGGATCTCGACCAGCTCGTCGCCGGCCGCTACCAGCCCCGGCAGCGGATCGACGAGACGTATCTGGCCGAACTGGAACAGAGCATCCGCCAACTGGGGGTGATCGAACCGCTGGTGGTTCGGCCGCTGGCGGATGGCAGCCACGAAATTCTGGCCGGACACATGCGCTGGCGAGCCGCGCAACGGGCCGGTCTGAGCCAGGTGCCGGTGATGCTGCGGGAGGCGGACGACCATACCGCCGCCGCCATCGGCCTGGTGGAAAATCTGCTGCGCCGCGATCTGAACCCGATCGAGGAGGCGCGGGCGCTGCGACGCCTGCGCGAGGAATTCGGCCTGACTCAGGAACAACTGGCCCTGCTGATCGGCGTCTCGCAGCCGGCGATCAGCAGGGCGCTGGGCTTGCTGGGGCTAGACCTGGCGGTGCAGGCGCTGATCGAAGATGGCCGACTGGAAGCGGGCCACGGCAAGACCCTACTCGGCTTGCCGCGCGAGGCGCAGATCCGGCTGGCGGAACAGGCGGCGGCGGACGGGTGGAGCGTGCGCGAGCTGGAGCGACGCCGGGCGGCACTATCCGCCCGATCATCCCAACCCACGCCGGCGCCGCGCGATCCCGATCTAATCCAGTTCGAACAGCGGCTGCGGGAGCGGCTGGCCGCACCGGTGCGCGTGCGCTACGACGCCGCACGGGGCCGCGGGCGGATCGAGATTGGCTTTGCCAGCCTGGACGAATGCGATGGGATCCTGGAGCGGCTGAGCGTGCCGGCGGACGATGCCTGAACGTCCCAAAAAGCAGAAATGTAACACTTTCGAGTTCTAGAACGTCCATCCGCACGATAAGGACAACCTGGAAACCGCTCCGCGCCAAGCGCGAGAGCGCCAGGAATTCGTGCCGTACACCCGCCCCGGATCGATCTCTACGCTCGGTGCGTAGCGACGGTGGCACCGTTGGGACTGGGTGGGTATAAGCGCAGGTGGAGCGTCTCGATTCCGGCCAGTACCTCCGGCGGCAGCGCGACGGTGCAGGCGATGATGTTGTCCTGGAGTTGTTCGAGCGTGGTGGCGCCGATTGATGCCGTGGGATCGGGCGCAGTCGAGTGGGGCGTGCGCTTACGCTTCGCTGTTTTGCTGGCCGAAGGTCATGGTGCCGAGGCAGACCCGTGGGACGCGCAATTCGCTGAAACCCAGGGGGTGGTAATCCATGGGGACGTTTCCTGCGTTGGAAGGAGGCATTAGAGTAACCAGGGTAATGCTACGTAAAATAGTCGTGTCGACTCAGAGTCGGATCATGGTAAATCGATTTATGAAGAGTGTGACCAGGGAGTCAGTCGAGAGGTCGTCGGTAAAATTATTTTTATTGTCTCCAATGGGGAAGGGCAAAACCCCCGCCTTTAGGCGGAAGCTCGA
>JAPUDV010000076.1 GCA_027492875.1 Candidatus Competibacteraceae bacterium
TCAACCGATATGAATTTGGGGTTTTAGTATAAAACCCATGTCTGGAACACTACCGATTTCGTCCGGCTGGTCGCTCATCTGCTTTCCCATGTCGTTTTGTCGTGCGGATAGTCTACTAGCGTATCTTGGCATAAGATTTCAAAGTTGAGCAGACTTGAGCAAACTTGGCATCACCTGAAGATGCCTGACCGACGAAGGAGCAACGGTGGCATCCAACTACAAGGCGATCTGCGAGGAGAACCAGCGGCGCTACGGCACCGACATCGGCCGCATCGGCCCGATGCTGCTCGCCGACCGCTACGACGACCGGACGCACTTCATCTTCGAGCTGCTCCAAAACGCGGAAGACGCCCTCGGTCGGCGCGATGACTCGACCGGGCCGCGCAAGGTCACGTTCGAACTGGCCCCGACCCGGCTGTCGGTCTCCCACTTCGGCAGGCCGTTCGACGAGGCCGACGTACGCGGCGTGTGCGGCATCGCTGAAAGCACAAAGGACGAGTTCTCGATTGGCCGGTTCGGCATCGGCTTCAAGTCGGTCTACACGTTTACCGACCGTCCGGAGATTCACTCCGGCGACGAGGATTTCGCCATCGAAGACTATGTGCAGCCGAAACGAGCTGATCGCACAGAACGTAGGGCGAGTGAAACGCAGATCGTCTTGCCCCTAAAATCGAACGACGACACCGCGCAGGAGGAGATCACTGGGGGCTTCCGGCACTTGGGTCCCCGCGCGCTGCTGTTCTTGCGGAACATCGAAGAGATCAACTGGAGCGTCGAAGGGGGTGCGTCAGGGTTCTACCTGCGCAACAGCCCTGAAGCGTTTGGCGACAACGTCCATCACATCGCCGTAATCGGTCAAGAAACCGGCAAACCGGAGGTCGATCAGAACTGGCTGGTGTTCCACCGCGACGTGTTCTCAGCCACGCAGGAAAAAGTCGGCTGCGTGGAAGTTGCCTTCTCGCTGGTCGCGGTCAAGGATGCGCCGGGCCGTTGGTCGGTGCAGCCCGTGGCTGCGTCGCCGCTGGTGGTGTTCTTCCCGACGGTGGTGCCGACCAATCTTGGCTTTCTCGTGCAGGGGCCATATCGCACGACGCCCAGCCGCGACAACATCCCGCGCGGCGAGCCGTGGAATCAGCATCTGGTCAAGGAGACGTCCAGCCTACTGGTGGAAGCGATGCGCTGGATGCGCGACAACGCGATGCTGGACACGTCCGCCTTGCGCTGCTTGCCGCTCGGCCGCGAAAAGTTTTCCGAAGAGGCTATGTTCGCACCCATCTTCGAGGCCGTCCGGCAGGCGCTATTGAACGAGCCGCTGTTGCCGCGCTTCGATGGAGGCTTTGTCGCGGCCTCGCAAGCGAAATTGGCGCGCACGCAGGAGTTGCGGGAACTGTTCAGTCCCGAGCAGATCGAGATGCTGTTCGGCTCCAAGGCATCGGCGTGGCTGACGGGCGACATCACCCAGGACAGAGAGCCAGAAATTCGCACCTACCTGATGCAGGAGCTTGGTATCACCGAAGTGACGTCAGCGACGTTGGTTCCGCGTCTGACCAAGGCGTTTCTCGAAGCCCAATCCGACGAGTGGATGCTTCGACTGTACGAGTTCCTGAGCGATCAAGAGGCCGCTTTGCGCCGCCACCTCGACACGATTCCGCTGATTCGCCTCGACGATGGAACCCACGTCGTCGCGCGTGAGAATGGGGCGGCAAAGGCTTTCCTGCCAAGCACCATCAAGACCGGTTTCCCGACGATACGCCGTGCAGTATGCGAAACGACCGATGCGAGGGGCTTCCTCATTTCGCTCGGCATCACCGAACCTGATCCAGTCGATGATGTGGTCTGGAACCTGCTGCCGAAATACCCGCGAGACGAAATCGATGTGGACGACGACGCCTACGCTGCCGACATCAAGCGCATCCGTGTAGCATTCAGCACCGACTCGAAGACGCAACGGGAAAAGCTCCTCACGGCGCTGCGCCAGACTTCTTTCGTGAGGGTCGTCGATACCGGCGACGGCAAGGGCTGCGTCGCCAAACCTGGCGACATCTACATCGCCACGGATCGCTTGAGGCAGCTCTTTGCCGGTGTTCCTGATGTCCTCATCGTCGATGACGGTTACGCCTGTCTGCGTGGCGAAGAGATACGCGAATTGCTGGAGGCGTGTGGTGCATTGCGTTATCCCCGCCCCGTGGAAGCACCAAATGCCCTCACGCGGGACGAGCGCCACGAACTCCGGCGGCAAACAGGCTACGCAGAGACGTCCGGTTTCAACGACCGGATCGTCGACTGGCTGCTTCAAGGCTTCGACGCCTTGATCGAACTGCTGCCCAAGCTCTCTTCCGAGCAGCGTGCCGAACGTGCCCGTCTGATCTGGGAAAGCCTCGGCGATCTGGAGGAGCGTCGCGGGCGTGGCATCTTCGATGGTTCGTATAGCTGGTCGCACTACGGCGAACGTAAGACGCCACCTTTTCCTGCGGCCTTCCTGCGCCATCTCAACCAGGCTGCTTGGGTGCCTGACGTCACTGGTGATCTGGTGCCGCCGGGCCTTGTAGTGTTCGACAAGCTCGGCTGGAAACCCAATCCTTTTCTGCTGACCAAGATCGCCTTCAAGCCGCCGATCATCGACCAGCTGGCCAAAGAGGCGGGTATCGACCCAGCGGCCCTCGATTTTCTGCGAAAGCACGGCATCACCACGGAGGCTGAACTGAAGTCTCGCCTCGGCATTCCTGATGCATCGCCCGAGGCTGATCCCGCACCCAGCACGACTCCCGACGAGGAGCCAGAAACCGCAGGTGAATCCAGCGGAGACGTATATGGCGACGCGCACGATCTGTACGGCGACGACATGCCGGACATTCCTCCCGGTACGCCTGACCCGGATGGCGGCGACGGCGCGACAGGTGGCGCAGGGCGCAGCGGTCAGGGGGGAACTGGCACTGGGACGCCACGCGGTGGCGGTCAGGGCAACGGTGGGGCACACGGTGGCTCTGGCGGCCACACCGGCGGCGGCAAAGGTAGCGGAACCGGAACCGGAACCGGAACCGGAACCGGTGGAGGTCAGGGAAAACGGACACCCGGCTCGGCTGGTGGAAGACCGTTCATTTCCTACCTTGGCGCTCATCCCGACGACGAGGAACCCGATCCCGATGGTCTCGATCAGGCAACACGGATGAAGATCGAGGATCAGGCCATCACCCTGATCATTTCGCTCGAACCAGGACTGAAACGCACTCCCGACGGCAACCCTGGTTTCGACCTCTTCGAAGCCAACGGCGGCGGCCAGCAAGTTCGATGGGTCGAGGTCAAATCGATGACGGGCAGTCTGGAAAACCGGCCCGTAGGTCTTTCCCGCACGCAATTCGACTATGCCCGCGCGAAGGGCGATGCGTATTGGCTGTACGTGGTCGAGCACGCGACCGACCCAGAAAAGGCGCGGGTGCTCAGGATTCAGAACCCCGTCGCCCACGCGCGGACGTTCACGTTCGACAGTGGTTGGAGCCAGATTGCCCGAACAGAGCCACCGGACTGATGGTCTGCTTTGCATAGGCGCCTGGCTAAATGAGCGAAATAAAAAAAGCCCGACAAGCACTTGCGGACGTTCCAGCGCGGTGAAATGAGCAAAATGAGCTTCCACACTACGCAGGCCGGCACAATCACGTCGGCGTGCCCGGCACATCGGCAGGCCGCTCGACCGAGCGCACGCCGATCTTGGGCGGCGTGCTGGCCAGCAGATGCTCTAGACTGGCGTCGATCCGTGTCTTGAGCACCTTGCCCTTGAAGCATTCGGTGCTGATCTGGCTGCACGTAGCCCGGCTGCGTTCGTGCAGGAAGACCAGTATGCGGTTCGACAGTTCTAGCACCTGCGCCAGCTTCGCTTCCTCGGCGGCGCTGATATTACTCTACGCGCGAATCTTTCCCATTAGCCAAGCCCGCTCGACGCCGCCGCGCGATTGGCGGTCGAGAATCGACGGACTATCTGAGGGCGCTGGACGATGAGCCACCGCGACCCGCGCGCGCCGCCCGCGCCGGTTCGATGATCCCTGGGAACACCGGACCGAGTTCCAGTCCGGCGTACAGGGCCGGCGCCAGCTTCAGGGCGGACACGAAGCGCGGCAGCGGTTCTCCCGGCCCGGTCACGAACAGAGGCCAGATCCGCTGGCCGCCATACGTCACGATCAGATCCCGCTCGTCCAGCACGCGATAGAGCCACTTGCGGTTGCGCGATTCCGGTTGCGCCGCCACCTCGTCATGGGCTTGCAGGGCCTCGGCAAACGGTTTGGCCGCCACATAAAGTTCCCCGATCCACCAGCCCTCGCCGCTGTGGCGATTGAAGCGCGGATGGGCGACCCAAGCCGCCAGCGTCGCGCGGGCGATCGCGGCCAGGGGATCGTCCATCGACCCGGCAACGGCGGGGGTGGCCTCGGCCGGCGGCGCCATCGCCATGGCCGGCGCCGGAACGACGGCGGGCGGAACCGGTTCCTGTTGTACCGTGCTGGGCGTCGCTCCTGGACGCGGCACGGGGGGATACAGCGGAGACGAAGCGCTGGGCGTCCCCCCTGGATCCGGCGCGTCGCGACGAATCGGGTCTGGGTCCGGCGCGGCCGGCGCGATCCCCAGCTCGCGCCAGAACGCGGTCGGATGCACCCAGTCCACGCCGGCGGCCAGCGCCTCGTAAAGGCACTGCTGACCGGCTTCCGGCAACCGCGAGCCGAGCACCAGCGCGCCCAAGCCCTCGCTCGACGGCGGCAGGCGATCGCGCGGCGGGCGCGGCGGACGAGGCGCGAAATGGGTATCGGGCACCTCGGTCAGCGGACAATGCGTGCTCCAACCCTGTTGCCACACCTGGCCGTAAGCGGCTTCCAGGGCATCGCAGGCGGTCCGCAGAAAGATCAAATACCGCCAGGCCAGCGCGGGCGCGCGACACGGCACCGGCAGCGGTTCGGGCCAGGCTTCCAGGACATCGAGCGCCGCCGTCAGCCAAGCCAGGGGGGTGGGATTCGGCACGGTCTCATCGGTCAGGCGGGGGCGGGCCGCCACCAGCGCGGGCACGCTGGCTTGAGCCAGCGCCACCTGAGCCGGTAATTCCCGTGCGAACCAGCGCGCGACGCGGGCCTGGATCGCCTCGACGGGGACGGACCCGTCGGCATCCGCCGAACCCGGTGGGCGGGCGTCGGGGGTCTTGACGCGAGGGGCTCGCCGGTGGCGAAACCAGGTACCCAGTGCAGTCAGCATGGTGGTCCTATTTTTTTGCCGTTGCCGCCCACAAGTGGCGGCTGTGTTCCGAAAACACGACGCTTAAGCAGTTTACCACTCCGATGATCGCGGACCCGTGTCGCCGTCCGATTCCCGTCGCGCGACTTGACCGCTTCCCGACGCGCTGCCATAGTGAAATGGCTCTCAATAGGTTTCCTCGCACCTATCGAAAAAAACGAGGGCGGGTGGCTCGGTCCGTTAAATCGACGAGCTCAAGTTGGTTATCCCATCCAACAGAAAAAAATCGGCGTAGCGGTCGGATCTACGCAAAAAACCGACCATGGGTGCCGCTCGCTCGGCGGCCATATCAACGCAAGGAGGCGCATCCGGGGTTAAGGTGGGAAACCCGGTAAAATCCGCCACTGGAGGCCGTCATCTGAAATCCCGAGCCAAGGCCGATGCCCAAGGGCATCGATCCGAGGGAGAACGGAGACGTCCAATCGCCGGCTAGACCGGTCGCGCGCAGTACAGAGTTTTCATCCCAACTGGGGACCGCCGTATCCCCAGTCTGGGGGCGTGGTGTGTCCCCTTTTTTCTTTTGAAAAAGGAGACATCGCCATGTTGTATCGTGCCCTTCTGTTGTTCCTTGGACTCGTCCTCGGACAGGTCCAACGGTATCCCTTGCGGACTCTCGGTGCCCTCCAGGTGCGGGTGGTTCGTTATTCATTAATGATGGTCACCGCCCTCAAGCCGCTCGTCTGCCTTCCGTGGCGGGCCTGGCGGGTGATCGACGGTCCAACGGCCCGCGCCTTCACGCTGGTGATGGGGCTGATCGTGCTGACCAATCTGCTGGCCAGCAGCAGTGCCCTGGCAGGCTGGGCGACGCTGTTCATCGTCGGTGCATCCCGTGGTTTAACGGGTCCGCTCCGCCGTGGGCATCCGACCGCTTGGCGTTGGCAATCCGCCACGCCGGCCGCTACCCCAGTCCCAGCGCCGTTCGACGCGGCCGCCTACGCCGCCACGTTGGCGCCGTTCTCCGACCCGGAGCTACGGCGCCAGGCGCGCGACATCACCCAGGCGTTGCGCGGTGGCGATCCATCCTTGACGGAAGAAGATCGCTACATCCGCGTCCAGCAGCGGCGGGTGATCTACGAGACGCTGGACGCCCGCCGGGCGGCCCAGGGTGGATCAGCGCGTCGACCATAGCCGCTGGAGGGCCCGCCAAATCCCGCCAAGTACCTCCATCGGAGGTTCGACGGGACGCGGCGGGCGGTCGGCGGCGGGTAAGTCGAGAACCCACTGCATCGCTTGGTGCTGCCTTGCACGGCGCTCCGCCAGCGGTCGCGGTGGAAAACCGTGCAGGGGATAAGCGACGAACTGCAAGTCGTAGATCTCCTGCACGAGGGCGCTGTCGGTTCGTTGCTCGGGCGTCAAGGCGTTGTACTCGAACACGATCACCTTGGCGATGGCATTCTCGATGTCCTCGCTCGTGCGCAAATCGTCCAACTGGATGCCGCGTCGCGCAAAGCGGGGTCCCAGATCTTCCCGTGCTTTCCGGGTCCATCGGAACTGCTCCGGGCGGCCCGGCGGGAAGAGGAAGTCGTTCGGGGTGAGCCGCGCATCCATCGGAATCTCCTGACAACAGTCGTTGCTTCGATCCTCGCATGGATCGGGAGACCGGCAAGGCTCTTTTGGAGCGGTTAATCGCGCCACTCCGGCCACTCAGCCATCACGGTGTCGAGCGCCGGATCGCGGCCTTTCAGATCCGCCGCCAGCGCCATCAGTTCCTGATGGGCGACTTCGGCGGCGGCGGCACGGGCCTGCGCCAGCGTTTTGAGGGATCGCAGGTCGATTCCGGCGCGGGCGAAACGCGGCCCTAACACCCGGCGTCCGGTGGCGGTGAACCGCAACCGGCCTGTCGCCGGGTCGATCAGAAAGCAACCTTCGGGCGTGTTTATACGGAGTCTCCAGCAATGGAGCCGGCATGACGCGACCCGACGACGCGCAGTTTTTGGCGGGTCTCAAACCGGCGTCGGGCCTTTGCGATTGGCCTCGGCATCGCCGATGAACACCGCCACCAGCAGCTCGCGCCAGGGTTTTCCTCGTGCGCGCTCGGCCAGTGGTTCCAGCGTGTCCTCGACCAACACGCGGGCCGACAGCTGCATCGCCGTTCGGTAGTCCTCGAAGGCCTCGATGGCCTCGATGCGAATGCCGAAGCGGGCGAAGCGCTTGCGGTAGGTACGCAAGCCTTCCGCAGTCCAGCTCAGGCGGCCGTCGGCGTCCAGCCGGTAAAACGGTTCGTCTTGTTCTTGCAAAGCGGTTCTCCTCCCAAAGCGGCGGTGAGCACATTGAATCCCATCCCAACGGGGACGCATCCGTCCCCATGGGGCGTGGTGCGTCTCCATTTTGATTGGAGGTGCATCATGAATCGTGAAGATTGGCGGGGTTTCTATCGCTGGCTGGACACCGCCAGCTTGGAAGAATTGCGGGAGAAGCTGCAGAAAATCGAAGCCCTCCTCGCCGCGTTGAAGGACCGCTTCGTGCGCGCGGACGCCTTGAAAATGCGCCGTGAAATCGAAGCGGAAATTCTAGGCCGGGTTCGC
This sequence comes from Candidatus Competibacteraceae bacterium, assembly GCA_027492875.1. GTDB lineage: Bacteria > Pseudomonadota > Gammaproteobacteria > Competibacterales > Competibacteraceae > Competibacter. The sequence goes on from JAPUDV010000076.1 coordinate 7,794, forward strand.
GGGTCGGGCGACTAATCGACCACCCGCAATTCCAGCGCGTTTCGCCGTTCAAGGAGGCGGAACAGCCGCTGGTACTCGGCGTCATCCCCTCGGGCGATCGCGACCAACAAGTTGCGTTCCAGCGAGGGTGGGCCATGTGTGGCCGTGGCCATCAACTGATCCTGGAAACCCGCGGCGGAAAGCGTCAACGCCGTCCGGTAGTCCTCCAGGGTCGCGATAGCCTCGATGCGGAGGCCGAACTGGGCGAAGCGCTTGCGGTAGGTCCGTATGCCCGCCTCGGTCCAGCTCAGGCGACCGTCGTTATCGACCCGGTAAAACGGTTCGAGGGTGTCGTCTTCGCATCGAGTCGTTTCTTCGTTGGCGTGCATGGAGGATCTCCCGCTAAAGGGACCCTGTCAGCATAGCACGCCCTGATTTTCGACCACCCCCACGGGGACGACTTCGTCCCTCTGGGGGCGTGGTGCGTCCCCTTTTTTTGTTGAGGAGGCACCATGGATCTGTACGTCCGAGAAGCAACCGGCAACTACCGTGTCGCGCGCCCCCGGGAAGTCCTCGACAGCGCCCGCGACTGTGTGGGCCAAGTGTTCGGCAAAGGCCGGCACATTGAAAAGCCCGCTGTGGCGGCGGGATTGTTCGCCGGCAAGCTGGCTGGCCTGGAGTCCGAGCGGTTTGCGGTGCTGTTTTTGAACCAACAACATCGTGTCCTCGCTTACGAGGAGCTGTTTTTCGGCACCATCGACGCCAGCGCGGTTTACCCGCGCGAGGTGGTGAAACGAGCATTGCATCACAATGCGGCGGCGGTGATCCTCGGACACAACCATCCGTCCGGGAACACCGTCGCGAGTGAGGGCGATATCCGCATCACGCGAACGTTGGCGTCCGCACTTGCGCTGATGGACATCACGGTGTTGGACCACATCATCATCGGTGATGGTCACACATCGATGAAAGAAAACGGGTTGTATTGATCGTATCGCCCGATAGCACTTGATTTTCGACAACCCCCAGGGGGGACGCATCCGTCCCCCCTGGGGCGTGGTGCGTCCCCTTTTTTCGTTGAGGAGGCACCCTGATGGAATTGAGAAGTTTGATCGGGAAACTGCAATCGCCGTCGTTTCAGACGGTGGTGGCGATTGCCCAGCACGCCGGTCCCGGCATGGCGGTGGAACGACTGAAGTCAATCCGCTTTCCGGTGGGAACCGTGCAGGTCTGGGAGCTGATCCCCAAGCTCCCGCCCCTGGACCGGGAACCCTGCGTCATGACGGTGCTCATCCGCCAGCACCGGTTGGCGTCCTGGGCGCCGTCGGTGATCCAGGATTTCGAGGGGTCGATCACCCACTTCACCCGGCTCGCCGCGGAGACCTGGGAAAAAGCCCGCGCTCTGGCAACGGACCGGGAAACCTTGCCCGCGTCACCCACGCCCGTCTTAGTCGCGTCACCCGCGCCCACGCGGACCGTGGCGATTCCCGGTCTGCCGGCCGGCGTGCGGATCACCACCACCGGTCGCCCCCTAACCCTGGGCGGCCAGCCGGTGACGGTGGCCACCGCCGTGCCGGCGGAGGCGTCCGCATGATCCGCCTCTCGCCGACGGCGGTGCTCAAGTACGAGACCTGCCCCTACCAGTACCTCCTGGAGGAGGTGCTGCGCATCCGGCCCGCCCATCGGGCGGCCAATCTCGTCTTCGGCACGGTGCTGCACCGCACCGTCGAAGACTGGTTGCGGGGCGAGCTGACCGGCGCCGCGCCCGATCCGGTCGCGGTTTTCGACCGGGATTGGGCGGCGGCGCGCAACGCCGGTGGGGTCGAGTATGCGGCGACTCAATCGCCGGAGTCCCTGACCGCCACCGGGCGTGCCCTGATCACGGGTTTCGCAACCGCTTGGCCGACCTTCCAACGGCTGCTGGCGGTCGGTACCGACGGCACGCCGCTGCTGGAGCTCAAGCTGGAAGTCCAGCTCGGTCCCCGGCTGGTGTACGTCGGCCGGAGCGACCTGCTGACCTTCAACCGGGACGGCGAATTGGAGTGCCTGGATCTCAAAACCCCCAGCACCCCGACCGACCTGGGTTGGCTGGCCAACGCCGATCAGCTCACCGGCTACCAGTTGTTGCTGGACGCCCATGTCGAGCGATTGGAACTTCCACCGGTCGAGCGTCTGGGCCTGCTGGAGCTGGTCAAGCGCAAGGTGCCGACCAGGACCGGCAAAGGCCCGGAAGTCCTGGCCCCGATCGCGGTGCCTCGTCGTTCGGCCACCGAAATGACCGACTACGCCCAGAAAGTACGCTGGGTGGCGGAGGACATCGAGCGGGGCCGGTTCCCCAAACGCGGCCTGATGGCGCACAACACCCCGTGCGAGCTGTGCGCGGTACGAGGTCTGTGCCGATCCGGCGACCTGGAAGGCTTGATCGTGCCGCCGAAAACCGCCCTCGCCAGCGTCGCCTAAAAAAGCGCGCGCGGGGTTGACCTCAATCGGGGATATTTTCCGTCCCCGGCGGGGGCGGGATGTGTCCCCATTTATGGGATGCTTCACCATGAACAGATTGAAAGAGCTTGGATTTTTTGTGCGGGCGCTGCTGGCTGGATGCCAGGGTATCCAAGCACTCGATGAGCGTATTTCGGAGCGCATCCGTCGCTCCGATGGGCTCAAGCCGGAAACCACCGTGGCGGTGGTGGCGACGACCCGAATGCGCAGCGGTCCGGGTACGGAATACCCGGTCATTCGCACGCTGAAGAAAGGCGTCGAAGTCGTGCCCTTGGGTACGACGGGGACGTGGCGGGCCATTCGTATCGGCCCGGAAAGCGGGTTCATCCGCCGTCGTGATCTGGAGCCGGTCGCACGGCCCTGATCGTAACAACTCATCGTCGAGATCGAGCCGGGTCGGCTCGACCGGTTTCGACGTATCAACCCGAGGCGTGGGCCTGGGCAAACCCCCATTCGGGAGAATGAAACCCGCTTAAGCGCGCCTTTCGATTCAGCAACCCCTTGAGGGACGTCCGCGTCCCCCTGGGGGCCTGGGCGTCTCTTTTTTTTTGGAGAGAGGCCCATGGAGATCTCGTTGTCGCTGTTCGACGACCCGCCGGCGGTCGCGTCCACCCGGACCCGACCCGCCGCGCCCGTCGCCAAGACCCCAACCCGTCCCCATGCCCATCGCCAGTACGAGGATTGGCAGTGTGATTTAAACCAATTAGCCGATGCCTGGGAAGCACTGCATGTCGGGTTCCTCCGGCGTCACCTGAAGCTGCTCGCCTCGGTGCATACCGAGCGGGCCGAGCGGGACGACATCCTGGCGTGGCTGGAAGCGCCGGTCACGACCGGGCCACCGGCGGCGTTGAGCGCCCAGGCCTGCCTGGCGATTTACGATGGCCGTATCGACCTGCTGGCGTTTCAGCGGGCGGTGCGGCTCTTGAGTCAACGTGTGGCGGTGCAACAACGCCGCGCGGCGGCCTGATCCTGTTTTAACCCCCCTGGGGGACGGTTCACCACGTCCTCCTCGGGGAGGCGTGCGTCGAGCCGTCCCCTTTTCCTTGCCTTTCGGAGAGAGAAGATGACCATGACGACGCAACAGCAGACCGAAATTCAGGTCAACCGAGCCTTTGGTATCAAAGCCCCGGACACGATCCGGGTGCCGGGATTCGATTCACCGGGGCCATTCACGCCACCGCTCAAGGCGGACTATCAGTTCCGGTCAGGACTGCTGTCGGACCTGTTGTGCTGGCATCGCGGTATCGCCGCCGGCCAGCATCATGACGGCCTGTGGCTGACCGGTCCCATGGGCGCCGGGAAGTCCAGTCTGATCGCCCAAACCGCCGCCCGGCTGAACCTGAATCTGATTCAGGTCAACGGCCGTCGGCGACTGGAAATCGCCGACCTGCTGGGCCACCTCACCGCCATCGGCGGGGACGTGTTGTTCCAGGATGGCCCGCTGACCACCGCCGCCCGGCTGGGGGCCTGGTTCCTGTTCAACGAGGCGGACCTGGTGGAACCCGGCGAGTTGGCCGGGCTCAACACGGTCCTGGACGGCGGACCGCTGGTCCTCGCCGACAACGGCGGCGAGGTCGTCACCCCGGCCCCCGGTTTTGGGATCGTCTGCACCGCCAATACGGCGGGGCAAGCCGATGCCACCGGGCTGTACGCCGGCGTGCAGCGGATGAACGGCGCGCTCCTCGATCGCTTCTGGGTGGTCGAAGTGGACTATCCGGAACCGGACCAGGAGGCGGACCTCATCGCCCAGGCCGTCCCGGCCCTGCCGACCGAGATCGTCCACAAGATGATCGAGGTGGCCGGCGAGGTCCGCCGCCTGTTCGTCGGTCAGCGCGACGACGGACCGGCGATCGAGCTGACCTTGTCCACTCGGACCTTGGTGCGGTGGGCCTACCTCACCCTCCAGTTCAAGGGGGCGCCCCAACCGCTCGATCACGCCCTGAAACGGGCGCTGACCGGCCGGGCCGAACCGGAAACGGCCGAGGCCATCCACGGCATCGTCCAGCGCCTCTGCGGGGGGACGCCCTAATGGCGGCCCCGGCGATCACGGTGCATCTGTACCGGATGGGGAATCCGGACGGCACGTCCAAGGACTGGGCCGTGCCGACGGTGCTCGATCCTCAGCGGTTGACGGTCTATTTCGGCCGCACCGGTTCGACCTTGCGTCAGGCCGAGACCCCGGCCGGACGGTGCCGGGACGGCATCCCGATCCGGGAAGCCGAAGACCGCATCCGGGAGAAAGCGGCCAAGGGCTACCAAGCCCTGGGCACCTTTCGGTTGGCGACCAACCGCCGGGATTTGACGCCGGAATCCGCGTGCCAGGATGACGCGGGGCACGGGCAGGACGCGTCGGACACCCCGAACGCGGTCCCCGCGCTGTACTGGCGCTTGCACGCCCCCGCCACGGTGACGGGGACGCGGTTCGAGACCGCCGTCCAGGACACGAACGAGCGGTTGGCCACGGTGGGGTGGAGCCTACCGGGGAGTCGGCCGGACGATGCGGGCAACAGGCTGTGGTTGCGCGCCATCGGCCCGCCGGCATCGTCCCATGGCCTGGTGCCGCTGACGGACGATCACCGGCCGTTGATCGCCTTCTTCCTGTTGCTGGCGCGACAAGAGGTGGGGTTGACGGTGGCGGATGAGCAGGGCCAGGTGATCACCGCCTGGCCCGCCGAATTGCCGATCGAGGCGGAAGTTCTGGAAACCCTGGGATTGAAGCCCAAAGACCTGAATCAGTGGCTCGCCAGCACGAACGGCGACGATTGGTTCTTCTGAGGGGTTCCACGTTGTTCCACGTCCGGGGCGGACGCCGACGTTCGCCCCGAGGGGGTGCGCGTGGCGTCCGCCTTTTCTTTTGAATTGAGAAGGAGAAGGCGCCATGCCGACACCAGCGATGCAACCGCAATCCCTGGATGGGCTGTCCGATCAGTTGGTGTTTGTGAATCTCGACCTCACCTGCTGGTCGGGCAAGAAGACCCTCACGCCCGAAGACCTCGGGTTGGACCGGACCCAGCTTCCCCCGGAGACCCTGGTCTCCCTGGGGGAGAAACAACTCATCGACCCGGAGGCGCTGCGGACTTTCACCTCGATCCGCAGCGCGGCCCGCCGCCGGTGTCTGGCGGTGGGGACGCGCTTCCTGGGTGGCTATGCCGTGCCGGTGGCGAAAGCGCCGGCGCTGCTGGCCGAACTGGACGCACTCGGCCAGCGCTATCAGGACGCCCGCGCGGCGTTCCTGGCCGGATACGACGACCAACTGGCCGCCTGGACCCAGCAACAGCCCCAAGAATGGCAAAAGCTGATCCGGGACGCGCTGGTTCCGGTGGAGTACGTCGGCGGCCGGCTGAGCTTCGCCGTCCAGGCCATGCGTTTCGCCGCGCCGGATCCGGCGGTGGTGACCCACGACGGGCTGAACCAGGCGCTGTCGAGCCTCGGCGACCAGGTGTTCCACGAGGTGGGGCAACTGGCGCGGGAGGCCCTGGAGCGATCCTTTCAGGGCAAGGACGCGGTCACCCGGCGGGCGCTCAGCCCGTTGGCGTCGATCCGCGACAAGCTGGACGGGCTGGCCTTTCTCGACCGCCGCTTTCGGGCGGTGGTCGGGGAAATCGACCGGCTGGTCTCCCAAGTGTCGGCCCAAGGGCCGATCGCCCACGGTGTGTTGGCGGCGCTGACCCAGTTCTTCAGCCTGGCGGCCCAGCCGGCCGGGCTGCGGACCTGGGCGGCGAACGCTTCGGTCTGGCAAGCCCCGCAAGCGTTCCTGGGGCTGCCCGACCCACCCGCCGCCACACCGGCGTCCAGCGTGGACCCGGCGGAAGCGGCCAAGAAACCCACGTTCATCCCGGCGCCCGAGCCGGCTTCGGCATCCACGGTGGACGCGGACGCTCCAGCGTCCATTGAGGATACCGAGAGCGACACGTCGACCCCGGCTCCCGCGCCCACGGTGGACGCGGAGGCCGATCCGCTGACCTTGCACTGGAAGCCGGTCGTGAAGGCCGTGGAGGAGGTCATGACCTCGGTCGAGGCATCGGCCGAGTCCACCGAGTCCACCCCGGCGCCGGCGCCGGCGACCGACGACGCCTGGTTCTTCTGAGCCGGGCGCCACTGCATCCAGCCCTCTGGGGACGCATCGTTCCCCCAGGGGGCGCGGTGTGTCTCCTTTATTTTTGGAGGTACGCCATGAAAAAGAACCCGCTACTGGGCGCCTTGCCGATCATCGCCACCCTGCTGGGCCAGAAGCTCGGCGTGAAGGTGGTGATCGGCGGCCGCCAGGCCGCCACCGACGGCCAGGTGATTGTTCTGCCGTCGCTCCCGGCGGACGGCGATCCGAGCCTGGCGGTGTTGGCCAACGGCTACATCGATCACGAAGCCGCCCATATCCGTTACACGGACTTCTCGATCCCCAAGCCCGCCGGCTTCATCGGCCTGATCACGAATATCCTGGAAGATGTTCGCATCGAGCGGCGATTGGGAGAACGCTTTCCCGGCAGCCGCCACAACCTGGCGGCCCTGATCGATCGGCTGGAGTCCCGGCAATCGCTCGTGCCGCCGGCGGAGGCGTCCGTCGCCCAACAGGTGAGCGCCGCGTTGTCGGCGCTGCTCCGCGCCCGGCTGCTGGGTCAGACGGGCCTGGCCGTGGCGGCCGATACCCTGGAGGCCCGGATCGACGGGCTACTCCCGCCGGGCCTGGTCACCCAGCTGCTGGCCCTGGGGTTCGAGGTGCGAAAGGCCGCCTCGACCGCCGAGGTCATCGGCCTGGCCCGGCGCATCGTGGCCCTGCTGGAGGAAGAAGCGAATTCTCCGGCGGATACCGGCCCACAGGGCGGCGCCGATCCACAGGGCGGTGCCGATCCACAGGGCGGTGCCGATCCACAGGGCGGTGCCGACCCACAAGGCGGCGCCGATCCACAGGAGGGTGCCGACCCACAAGGCGCTATCGATCCACAGGGGGGTGCCGGCTCACAAAGCGGTACCGGTCCACAGGGCGGTGTCGGAGCCGCGCCCAACGATCCTCGTCGTGCGGCCTTGACCGAGCTACTGACCGCTCGGGGCGACGAAGCCGACGGGATCGATGTCGGGACGCGAACGGCCCAGTGGCTCGATCAGGCACGAGAAATGGCGGATCGGCCGGTCACGATGTCCCGCCTGGACCCCATGCCGGCCAACGGCGACCCCCAGAAGGCGGTGGCCGACGCGCGCGCCGCCACGGCCTCGTTGCGCCGCCGCCTGGGCGTGCTGGTGGAGTCCCGCCAGCGCGGCGCGGACTGGCGGAGCCGCCGGGGCCGGCGGCTGGACCCGGCCGATCTGTACCGGCCGGCGGTGGGGCAATCGATCCGTTTCGTCCGCCAGGACGAACGGCCGGCGCCCAACACCGCCCTCGCGCTGCTGCTGGATCGCAGCGGCTCGATGAGTGGACGACTGGCCCTGGCGGGGCAGGCCGTGCTGTCCATCCTGCTCGCCCTGGACACCCTCCCGGGCGTGGCGAGCTGGGCGGCGGCGTTCCCGGGGTCGGCGGATGACCGCATCGTGCCGCTCAAGGGCTTCGAGGAGCGGGCGACCCGGATCGCCGGGCGGTTCACCGGATTGTACGCCACGGGCGGCACGCCCTTGGCCAACGCCCTGTGGCGGACCGGTCACGAACTGCTCCAGCGGCCGGAACCCCGCCGCTTGGTCGTGGTGGCCACCGATGGCCAACCCGACAATCTCGATGGCGTCAGCGACATCCTCGCCCGCTGTCGGGCCAGCGGCATCGAAGTCGTCGGGCTCGGGATCGGCCAAAGCCTGGACCACGTTCAGGCGGTCTTCGGAGTCCGGCACGCCGTCTCGATCGCCACGATCGAGGCGCTGGCCCCGGCGCTGTTCGCGGTATTGGAACGGCAACTCCTGGCGTAGTGGCGTCCGGGCGGCCCAAAGCCGCCCAGACGCCGGATTGACAGCGTTTTAACCCAACCCGTCCGGGGGGCGTGTCTCCACCCCGACGGGGGGCGCGCCGCTCGGACGATCGTCGCGCAAGTGGAGGAGAGCAGATGAGCAAGATCGTCGAGTGGTTCACGCCCGAGGGCGAGGTGACGCAATACCGCCCGCTGTCGGCCCGGCTCCCCGCGTTCCTGGCCGTTTACGGTCCGGAGCGAGGCTTCTCGGTGGACACCGAGATCGTGGACAGCCTCAGTCTGAAGCCGGGGCTGTTGAAACTGTACGAGATCGTCCTGCACGGCGGGCGCAAGCCCGAGGACGCCGGATTGCCGCCGCTGAATGGGACCGGTCAGATCCTGGTCGGTCGCGCCACCTTGCGCGATCCAGCGGGGCGCGTCCTGGCCACTGCCACGGCGGCCAAGCCCATCCAGTCCTACAAGGACCTGGAGGTGCTGGAAACCGCCGCGCGTCAGCGTTTGCTGGCGGCTTTGGGCTTCGGTGGCGAGGTCCTGGACACGGACGAAACCCGGGATCAGACCGATCAGGGCTGGGTATCCCGGCCGATCGTTCCAGCCGTTCCAGCCACCAGAGCCGTGGGGGCGACGCCGATCGTCCCCCCGCCGTCCATCCAGGACACGGCGGGGACTCCAGCGTCCATCCAGGATGCGGCGGAGGCCCCGGCATCCAGCCAGGACGCTCCGGTGGCCGAGGTCGCCGAGGGGGTGATGCCGTTGGCTGTGGCGGCCGGGATTCCCCCGGTCGCTTCGCCGCCCGCCGCTCCGGCTCCGGTCGCGGCGCCGCCCGTGTCCGACCGCGACGCCCGTGCCCTGACGGCCCTGATCCGCCAGATCGAGCAGCAGGCGAGGGTGCGCGGCATCGAGCCGCCGGTGGTCACCACCCGGCAAGAAGCCCAGGTCGCGCTCCAGCGCTTGATGCGCCACGTCTGAGGGTCCTGACCCTGGCCCCCGCGAGGGGGCGGAGGTTGGGCGCATGGAAAAAACGATCCGGGCTGGCCCGACCGTTGTTCCCTGCGACGCTGAAATCCGAACCGAGTTGGCCCTTCGGTTCGCCATCGCTTCCGCCTTGATGCGGACCGGGAGGGGAACCCGGTGATGACTTCCCGTCTGACCCCGGAGGTGAGCGCTTGGGCCGCGCTCGCTCATCCGGTTTTTCAAAAGTTGCCTGGAGTGCCGATCCTCATGACCTTTCTGACGCCATTCTGGCTCTATCAACCCCTGAAGCGGACGGTGATACCGGTTTTCCTCGGCGCCCTGCTGCTGATCGCAAGCGGCGTCGCGTGCGCCCAAAGCGCCGATGCGGGCATTCGCTACCACACCCAGACCCTGATCGTCGATACCGTCAAGGCCTTGCCCGAATGTCTGCGCTATTGCCTGTTGGGCTTCGAGATTCGGGTCCGTTATACCGGCGTCAGCGTCGAAATCTACGTCGTGCCTCGGGTCGAACACTACATGACCGCGTTGCATGTGATGACCTCGGACCGTTTTCCCAAGGAAGCGTATATCGAGTGGGCGGCCACCGTCGGCGAACTGCAAAAAAAACTGCTGGATGAAATGGCGCGCGTCGTGCCGCCGCTGTTGGGCGGCACCCCGATCCAGGAAAGCAGCGGCGGTCGTACCCGCTATGGCCAGTATGGCCATCATCAAAGCACCAATTTCAAGGAAGCCGAGTTCATGGGGCATCCCGTGGCGGTGCTGCCCGCCCTGGTCGATAAGAACGGCGACATGACCGCCGATACCTATACCGAGGGCGAAACCGGCAGCGATGATTTTGGCGTCTGGAACGCCGATGTGACGAACTTCTTCAATCAGTGGGTGGCCTGGTCGCAAGGCTGTTTCGTGGACCCCAATGCCTGTGCGGCGCCGCCGCTGTTTCCCGGGCATTGGGCGATGGATCAGTTCGACATGGAAAAGATCATCCCGATGATCATCGAGGCGGTGGAGGCGAGCAAGATCAATTTCAAGGGCCTCTCCAAGACCCTGCACGACATCGGCACGATCGTGGCCGATAACGTCGGCGCGGGCGGTGGCGTCAAGATCGATCGCCTGCTGTGCCCGAATGACGTGGACTATTTCTTTCCCTATTACCTGTCCGGGGTGGACGCGCTGTTCTGGCGCTCCGGGTGGCCGATCACCGATGGGGAATACACCACGACGCTGTTCAATCCCTTCTCCGGGGATCGAATTGGCACCGGGGGCGCGATCTGGGCGCATATCTATCCGCGCCATGGCTTCGTCAACAACGATCATCCCGGCCGCACCGCGCCGGCCATCGCCGATCGCGGCGCCCATCTGCTGGCCGATTCCAGCGTTCGGTTGCGCCCCAAACGGACCACGGTTTACGCGCGGGGCGACTGGCAGAATCTCTCGCCGGAGCCCACGGATTATTGTGAAGGCAATATCGCCGATTTGCCCACGCCGATCGATGCCGAGGGCGGTTACGCCCATAACCTCTGGCCCAAGTTCACCTGTCCATTGAGCGAGATCGGGGTGATGATCGGGTTCATTCCCTACCGCTATTGCTTCCATTGGGGCTGAACCGTGAACGCGCAACCGTGGGCGATTCGCTGGTTGAGTGCTTAGAAGCTGTACAAAAACCACCTTTTTACCAATCAATATGTTATGTGTGGAAGCGGGCTTGTCCGTAATGATTTTCCGCCATCGCCGGCAAGCTTGGCGGAACAATCAACAACTTAGTTTTTGTACAGCTTCTTAGGCGGATCGGGCCGACTGCATCCGCTGCACGGTGAGCTTCAGCAAGGTCATCACCCCCTGATCGCTGAGCCAGGGCGCGGTCTTGCGCAGTTGGCGCAGGCACAAGGCGCCCAGCGCGTAGCTGTCGACGGCGGTCACCGGGACGGCCACCACGCCGCGATCCTTCTGAAACACGCGCACGAACAGGTGGGTGCCCTGATGCACGATCTCCAGGCCCTTGTCCTGGTTCGGGCCGTGATTGTTGTAGGCGCAGCGCGGCAGCAGCCCCAGCACGGTCGCGGCGATCACCGGCAGTTCCTCGCGGGTCAGTTGCAGCGTGAGCTTTTGTCGCCAGTCATACTCGCGGGGCGCGGTGGCGCGGGCGGCCTCGATGCGCAACGTCGGTTCGCCCTGGCGGGTTTCGTCGGTCTCGATGCACAAGGCCGCCTTGCCGCCGTACACTCGGCATCGAACGCGATCGGGGGGCGCGGTCGCCGCCGGGGACGCAAGACCCGGAGGTTGAGATTCGGCCACCGTCATGACTCCGTTCGGCGTCGCCGCTGGACGCGGCGCGGCGGGAGTCGTGGTGACTGGTCTTGTCACCGCCGCCGGGGGATGCTGGGGCGCGGAGGCTGGAGCCGTATCGGCGTTCGGCATCGCCGTGGGACGCTGGGGCGCGGGTCCCGAAGCGGGCAAGTGCTTCGACAGAAACCGCCAGGCGCCCTGATCGCCGCCTTCGGCTTTGCGCAAGGCGTGCTCGATGCGATCCTGGCTCATCAAGGCGGGCAGTGCCGCCAGGCGCGCGGCGGTCTGTGCCGGCAGGTTCTGGGCGGCCAGCCGGTGATTGAGAGTAGCGAGGTCAAGGTCGGTGGCGGGAGTCACGGTGGCGGGAAGCATGATCGAGGCCCTCTGGGTGATGGTCTGGATTCAGCTTCTCACGGTTTTGGAAAGGGGCCAGGGCGTGTGGAATGCGCGCCCACTGCAACCCATCGATCCAGCGGCAACATCGGCGCCGCGCGCTAGCGGGAAGCGTCCACCCGCGCCCGCACGCGGTTCAGTAAGTCCTCGCCCGAGGTGCAGAGGATGATCCATTCGCCGATTGGAGTCAGTTCCTCCGGGTCGTTCACCGGCTCCAGCAGCGGCGCCAAGGCGTCCGCCGTTTCCGCATCGAAGCGCAGGCCGACCATGCGGAGGAGGGTGGAGCGCTCATTGCTGAGTCCCTTGGCAAGGCCCTCCGCCAGTCCTTCCGCCCGCCACTCCTGTTTCCATTGTTGTATCCGTTGCGCCAACATCGCGGGTAGCTCCTCAAGTTCTATCAGCGGGCCGCTGGCGATAGGGTCGTTGTCTGGCGGGAACATCTGCTGTATCCATACTGAAAAGGCTCGCCGCGGGCTCGCCAACCGTTGTTCCCGGTATGCGTATTCATCCAAAAGGAAATAGCGCTGCTGGGGCTGAAAAGCCTGTAGCTCGACGGGAATCGGTTCTAACAGTTCGGAGAGTTCCACTGCTGCTGTCCAGCGCGTGTCGCCATTGTATAACACGATCGGCAACACCGGCGGCAAGCGATCCTGGTGGAGGGACTGGCCGCGAATCAGGTCCTGATACAGCAGACCGGTGTCGCTGAGAATCCGCACCGCCATGCAGCGATCCACGGTGGACTGGAATTCCAGCAGCAGATACACATACAGCCAGTGATCCCGAAACCGCACCCGCCAGACGACATCGTCGTGGCGGCGGATCATCGGCCACAGAGCTGGCGTTGACCTTCTCCAGCGTCGAGAAATCCAGCGCCTGGACCCAGGACCGCGGCATGCTGGATCATTCACCGGCCTCGGCCCACCGCCGCAAGCGTTGTGCCTCGGCGCGGGCCTCGGCCAGCAACCGGTTCCAATCATCCGGTGGATGCCCGCTTTCCAGCATCTTGCGAAACACCCGGTAGGCATCGTCCCCGCTCTGGTGGGCGCGCTGGCTGTCTTCGTCGTTGACCCACGCGAACACGATCACCTGGCTTCCGGCGTGGTACGGGTCTGCTCACGAAACGGACGAAATCGTACGCTAAGGACTTGCAGCCCTTTTTAAACAAAGGCTTCTGATGATTACCTGCTTCCGATGTCAGATTGGAGCGTACTTCAACTGGACAGGCTCAATCGAAAAGCTCGCTGTGCGAGCCAAGCCGCGCCAGTCTGAGGGTGTCAGCATCCGACTTGCGGTAGATCAGCAGCAAGTCGGGTTTGACGTGGCATTCCCTGTAGCCTGCCCAATCGCCGCTCAGGTCATGGTCGCGGTAGTTGGCATCAAGCGGCTGGTCGGTCGCCAAAGCGACGAGAACAGGCCTCAGATCGCTATCGAGCGTGGCCCGGTGCTGGCCCTTGGCCTCGCGCTTGTAATCGCGCTTGAAGGCTGAGGCGCGATCAATCGTCCGCATGCAGGTCTGCCATCAAATCATCAACGCTGCTGAACCGCTTGCCCTTCCCGGCCTCAAGCTCGGCAATGGCCTTGCGTGTGGTCGCGTTGGGGGCCTTCACATCGAAGGGCATCCGGCGCTCATCGGCTATGCGCAGCATCAGCAAGCGGATAGCGTCCGAGATGGACAAGCCCATTGCTTCGAGCGCGTCAGCGGCGCGCTCCTTGGTGTGGGTGTCGATGCGAGCGCGGACATAGGTATCGGCGGTGCTCATGGTGGCTTCCCTTGAGGGTTTCAGATGTTCCATTGTGGTCCCGTTGTGACTACAAATCAAGGGCGATACCGGATTACTTACCGTGCTCTATTTTCCGTTTTCTGAGGCGACCCCCACCAGTTCGCCTGACCGTGCTGGCTCGAGGTACCCCCGAGTTACCTTTGCGACGCCGTCCTGGATCTGGCCAAAGGGCAGGCCGTCGGCGTCACGATCCACCGCCGGTTCCCAAGCGCTCTGGATCGGCTTGCGACGCGCCCGTGATCTCGCTTGGGCGATGCCATTGGCATCCGATCTCCATGCCCAATCAACCGGTTAGCGATGTGTGGAATGGACAGCCTCGAACCCACCCTCGGCTTTTTGGAGGCCGTGGCGCGGCTGACCGCTGGACCGGTGGTGAAACGGGAACCCATTCCCGAGCAGCCCCGACGCACCCGTCCCGCCCGCTTGCCGCAGACGCGCGCCGACCGCCACGCCGGGCGGGTCTACCTGCACGGGCGCGGGATCTCGTCGGACACGCTGGACCGTGCCGAACGCACCGGCTTTTTGCGCTACACCCGGGGCGGCGTGCTGTTCGTCGGGCGGGATGTCCAAGGCGCGGCGCGCAACGTCACCCAACGGCTGATCCAGCCCGGTCCCGACGACAAGCCGAAACGCGATCTGGCGGGCAGCGACAAGACCGATCCGCCTCGCCTGCCGGGCAACCCGCGCGTGATCTGGATCGTGGAGGGCGGCGTCGATGCCCTGGCCGCGCAAGACCTGGCCCGGCGGCGCGGCAAGGCCCCACCCACCGTGCGGGTCAGCGGCGGGGCCGGCGTGCGCTGCTTTCTGGATCACCCGACCGTGCAAACCCTGCTGCCGCGCGCCGAGGCGGTGGTGGTGGCGCGGGACAACGAGAGCACAGCGAAGCGGCAAGCCGAAACCGACGCGGCCCACGATCTCCAGATGGCGCGTATTCGGGAACCGCGGGGGGACTGCGCCGACTGGCGACCGCCGGTCGGGGTCAAGGACGTGGCGGAATTGAATTGGCGGGAAGGGGCGAGCGCGGGTGCCGGACCATCGGGATCGGCCCTTGCCTCGCCGGCGCGCGGGCGCTAGCGCCTCGATGCGAACCGCCTCGTTCTTCACCGATACCACCAGTCCCGGCCGGATCAGCATCGCCCGCTGGGCGCCGCGTGGGACGCCGGCCGGTTTCGCGGTCTATCGGCCCCTCAACCCGACCGCGCCGATGTTGAAGATGGCCCGCGCCGATTACGAGCCGCTGTATTGGGCCATCCTGTCCCGCTTGGACCCCCGCCGGGTGGTCGAGGACCTGTACCGGCTGGCCGATCCGCACGAGCCGGTGTTGCCGTGCTGGGAGCGGTCGCCGTTTTCGGAAACCGTCTGGCGCCACCGGCGGCTGGTGGCCGCGTGGCTGGAACGCGAACTGGGGCGGGTCGTCCCCGAGATCGCGCCGCATCTGACCGATTCAGCCGGTTGATCCAGACGAAAACCCGCGAGCCCGTGATGGCTGCCTCCCACATCGAATGGACCGAACCAACCGGGAACCCGGTCACCGGTTGCACGAAAGTCTCGCTCGACTGCAAACACGGTTACGCCGAGACGCTGGTACGACGGCTGTGCGGCCAGCGAATCGCCTACTGCCACATGCGGCCTGGCCAGCCCGCGCCTGAGTCGATAGGCCCTCCAACTGCCTCGCTCCGCCCGGCACGGGCGATTCCTGCTATGCTCGGCCCGAGAGTCTCACGGGAGGTTCCCCGCCATGCACGCCTTTCAACGTCGCCCCGCCCCCTCGACCGCGGAACTCGCGCTCGACCAGGAATGGGCGCATGGATTTTGTTATATCGCCCGGCAAAGCCGGCTCGTTTTCGGCCACGACCGGCGCCAGCCGGTGGACTGGCGGCCGGTGGTATCGCTGAAACGGGAGGGTGTTGATTACTTCGTGCTGCCCGGCACCCGCCAGGTCAACCCGAATTTTTTCCACCTGACCCCGCGGGACGCGCTGTTCAAGCAGGCCCACCCGGAGGCCGGCGACACCTACCTCTGTCCTCGGTACGAGGCGTTGAACCGAATCGATCTGAAGGAAATTGGCCTGTTGCATCATCCAGTGAGGATTCGGTTGATGGAGTGGCTGCGAAGCGGAATAGCGGCCTCACCAAGGTAGCAGGCGGGCAGCAACCAAGGCATTCCAGTCCGGCGGCTCAGTCCCCAGCAGCAGATCGCGTTCTCGGAATTCCCGATCGCGCATGTCGTCGGGCCACGTTTCGGGAAGCTCGGATCGCAGCCAAGCCGGTAGATTTTCCGGCGCCAAGGCGTCCAACGCATCGCGACGCTCTCGGTGATGGTGGGTCAGCCACGCTTCGGTTTCCGATTGAGGTCGGTCCAACAAGCGGCTGAAAATCGCCAGTTCGAGGAAATAGCGACCCTCTTCGAGGGCCACCCGAATTTCGTCCCAGGCCGGTAGGGCGAGCGCGCTGCGTCCATCCCACCGGTCGAGGTGGAGATAAGCCAGCGCGAAGCCAACCGGCCCGATGTCCTGACGGCTGTACAGTCGCGCTTCCAGTTCGGGCAACCAGGCGGCCAGCGCATCCCGTGCGTCCGCATCCTGTCGTTGCCACGCCCAGGCGGTCAAGGCGCGCAACAGATAGAGTACGTCGTCATTGCCGGGTCCCGGCTCGGGACGGCCCGCCAGAATCGCCCGGCATTCCTCGGCCCACTGGAGATCGCCGTTTATCGGCCCCACCAGAGCGGCGGCATACAGCAGCCACGCCAGTTCGCGCCAACCCCTTTCTTCGTGTTCGGGCGCCTGGGCGCGTTTGTGGCGGAACCGGGCCAGCGCTTCCCGGTACTCGCCCCGCCGCAGCGCCAGCCGTCCCCGACTTTCCAGATCCTTGAATTTTTCCTGTTCGGCAAATGTACCGTCCATGCGATCCAGTCGCTGTTCCCGCAAGCCGAGCAGCGCTCGACCCGGTTCCGGCAGGTTGAGGTCGATCAGGATGAGAATCAGCAGACCCAGCAGTCGGACCGAAATCTCGTCCGTCCCGGTGGCGCCACGCAGTCCATCGACGATAGCGACCGCCGTCTTGGCGTAGTGGCCTCGGCGGTATTCGGCCTTGGCCCAGTCGGCGTATAGGCCAGCGAATTCGGGATGCGCGCGCGCTAGTTGCGCCAACTGTCGCCGACAGTCATTTAGACGTGCGTGGTCGTGTTGCTCGGCCAAATGGGCCAGCAAGGGCGAGACCCAAAGCCGGGTCAGGGTCGGCAAACCATCGACGAGCGGCCATAGCCGTTCCAGCAGCGACCGGTTTTCCGCTGGAGCACCCAACTCGGGGACGCCGAGATGCTCGCGCAGGCGCTGGGTTGCCCGGCTGGGTTCGCCGGCGGCGAGAAACGTCTCCAGCGTCAGACGCGGCAGCAGTTCCCCGAGGACAGCGTCTTGGCCGGCGCGGGCATGTTCGGCGAGCCGGTCAGTCGCCAGATCGGCCCACGTCGGAGCATCGCTCATCCGCAATTCACCGGCGCCCAGCAGACACAGCCGACCCCGGCCTTGCCACGTCACCGCTGCTTGGGCGGCATCCAGGGCATCGCCGATCCGCTCTCCCGCCAACCAGCCCTGTAACAGCCTGGGCAGCAGCGCCTTTGCGTCGCGGGCGTCCAGTTGGCCCAACGCGGCCAGCACCGTACTCGCGCCGCGTTCCAGCAGGGTGGCGGCATAGTCCAACAGGTTGCCATTGCAATCGCCGCAGGCCGACAGGATGACCAGCGGAGGCAAGGGTTGGGTCAGCGGCAGCTCCCAAAGCAGGCGGTCCGGCAGGCGAAACGGCGGCGCATCGGCGCGCTCGCTACCGTGCACGACCAGGTACAGCGCGCTGAAGCGGCGCGGATCTTGGGTGCGCAGCAGGGTTTTCACCAAGCGATGGCCGTCGTAGCGATGTACCTGGGCGGGAGAAAGCGCGAGATCGACGAGGGGTTGCACCGCTTCGTCGGGCGGCCAGAGGTTCAGCAACGCCACGGGCGCGGTTCGGGCGGGCGAGACCGGTTCCGCCGTGCGGGGGACGTGACGCCAGACCCGCAGGCGGTCGTGCAGTGGCTGACCATCCAGAGTCAGCCACTCATACGGAAAGCGCTGCCAAGCGTCTGGCAAGTCGGCGCTCAGACACAGATGCAGCCGGGAAGGCGTCTGGCGCAATGGTGCGGCCAGCCATTCGGCCAGCGGGGTGGGTAGCGCTGCTTCCAGCGCCTGAGTCCTGGAACCGTCGATCAGGCAACGGGGATCGATGGGCGTAGTCAGGCCCGCACGGTTGCTGGCCAATTTGGCGAGTCGTTCGGTATGGTCCGGCGCCCAGACCCGCAGATCTTCGTTATCCCGCCCTTCCGGCCACAGCCAGACCATCGGTTCAGTCATGAGGCTCACTCCGCCAGCGGCCAGTGCAGTCGCTCGCCGCTTTCATCCAGCAGCGCCAGTTCCGTACCCGGCGCGGCCTCGATCAGCAGCCGGGTTTCTTGTTGTCCCACCAGGATGTGTTCCTGGTAAACCGTATGCTGACGTATCACCTGGATCCGGCAGGTCGTCGCTTGGAGGTTACGGATCCGCAGCGTGAACAGGTCTGTTTCTTCCGGCAATTCCTGCAACTCCAGTTCCAGCCAGTCACCCAGTCGCTGGATCTCGGCGATGACCTCACCCATGACCGGGGCCGGCGCGGGGAGTAGATCCAAGCCGAGCGCCGCACCCACCGCGCGCAAACGGTCGAGCAGCCGCTCCACCCGGCTGGGTTGCCGCTGCGCCAGCCGCACCGGTTCCCGTAGCAGCTCGGCGGCGGCCCGATACAGGGTCCGGTAGTGGCGGCGGGGATCGTCGGCGCTACCCAGCGGGGTGCCGGTCAGCACCCCATGCCCCTGGGAGGTGCGCCGTTCGACCAGAACGCCGGGCTCGGGCTGCAACGCCGGCGGCGGCTGGGTAAGAAAATCCAGCGCCAGGGCGCGAACGGCCGCCAGTCGCGCCGGCGGCAGTTGCGCCAACACCTTCTTGGCCGACGGCACGTAGAGATAGACCGGGTTCCAGAGTTGCACCAGACCGGCCAACGGGTCGCGAGGGCCGTCGGCGTCGTCCAGGATCAGGTCGGCGTCGCTGGCATAGTCGGTTTCCGGCGCGACCAGCCAGCCGTACCAGACCCCGGCGGTTTCGGTCGGTTCGCCGAGCAATACCGCCAAGGGGTAGGGTTGATCGTGCTCCAGCGGACCCTCCGGGCCGATGGCTTCGTCCACCCGGACGATCTGGCCGGCGGTGGGGATGGGAGCGAAGGTGGTCCGTTGCGCCTGGACTCGCTGCTGGATGCGTTCCCGCAGCCAGCGGGGCGGATCGGCGATCGGCGGGTTGGCGCCGCCCACGGGTTCCCGATCCGGCGGCGGCGCGTCCCAGTCCGCGCGGCGGGACCGGGCGAGGGGATCGGCGTCCAGGGCGGCGCGGGTGACGGCGGGCAGCGAGGGATCGTTGTCCAGCCAGCGGCGCAGCAGGGCGTCGGAGGGGGCGAACAGGTGGGCCTCGATCAGGTTCAAGGCGGGGTGCAGGGTACGCATGGTTCAAAACTCCTGGCCCGTCGATCCGGTCGGGGGCCGGCGGACGACGAACGGGGTCGAGATCGGCGCGCGGTTCATGGGGATGCGGCGGCCGATCCGCCGTACAAAGCGGCCTGACAGAGCAGTTGCAGGGCGATTCGGACCCGCGCCGGCGCGTCGTCGTTCAGGTCGAGGCCGAGTTGGTTGAGCCAGCGGCCGAGGTGGGTGGCGCGGAAGGCGTCCCGGTTGGGGAAGCCGCCCTTGGCGGCGGTGATGCCGAGTTGCCGGGCCTTGTAATGGTGGGAGGGGATGTCGAGCCGGCGGGCCAAGGCGGACAGAGCTTCGCTCTTGTCGGCGCAGAAGTGGCGGGCGAGGTAGGGCTGAATCCACCACAACTCCCCGGCGAGGTGGTCCCAAGGCGGGCGGGCAGCCAGAAAATCGTCCGCCGCCCGACGGATCGAGTCGTCGGTCAGGCCGTGATCGTCCAGCTGTTCGAGCGGGGGAGCCTCCGCGGCCGCTTCATCCGGCGGATCGTCGATTTCCACTCGGCGCTGCCGCCACGGATCGCGTAGCCGGTCGTGGAGATAGTGCCGAAACATGGTCACCAGATAACCGAGGGTCACGGGCTTGCTCTCCCCCGGTGAGTTTTCCTTGGCCGGGTCAAAAATTCGGTCGCTGAAAAAGTCATCGATACAGGTTTCCTTGTCGTCCGGCAGCCCCGCCAGTTCGCTGAACCGGCAGGGGCGCAGGGTTTCGTGAACCAGTTGACGGAAAGCCAGCCATTGCTTGTCGTCGAGTTGGTGGCGGCGGCGCCAGAATTCGTCGAACCGGGCGTTGGGATCGGTGTGTTGCTCGGGCATGGGCGAGGTCGGGAGTCGGGAAGGTTGCTTAAGGATAGGCCAACCCCTGTTGCCCCGCTCAGCTCGATCGTTCCTGTCCGTTTAACGGGGATGAGCGCGGGATTTTCAAACCCGCGTCGGTGGTGACGATAACCGACGCGGGCATGGGGTGAAAGGGCGGAGATGGTTGCGGCGATCCGAAAGTGACGGCACAAAGCCCTATTAGCGGGCGAGTGTTTCTGAGGTTCCGTCGAAGGATTTCCCCGCTTTGAGAAAGGGGTCACAAAGCCCTATTAGCGGGCGAGTGTTTCTGAGCAATCAGATGGGTTGGATTCCATGCTAACTCTTTTGGTCACAAAGCCCTATTAGCGGGCGAGTGTTTCTGAGTCATCAGATTATTAATTGCCCACTATGGGCTGGAGAAGTCACAAAGCCCTATTAGCGGGCGAGTGTTTCTGAGTGGTGATGTTTTGAGGAGTGGCATGGATGATGATTCGTCACAAAGCCCTATTAGCGGGCGAGTGTTTCTGAGAGTTTGAGCTTCTTCACAGTGGCAACATGATGTGCGTGTCACAAAGCCCTATTAGCGGGCGAGTGTTTCTGAGATTTGAAGATTGGCAACTGTCCAATATCAAGAAGTTTGAGTCACAAAGCCCTATTAGCGGGCGAGTGTTTCTGAGATGATGGTGTACTGGAAGGGGTAAAGTATTCTGGTGCAGTCACAAAGCCCTATTAGCGGGCGAGTGTTTCTGAGCCACTTTAAGACCGCTTCATCCCATCGATGGCGCGCAGTCACAAAGCCCTATTAGCGGGCGAGTGTTTCTGAGGTATCTCGTTCTGCATCGGTTACGGTGCGATTGGACTCGTCACAAAGCCCTATTAGCGGGCGAGTGTTTCTGAGAATTTCGTATCTTCCACCATGATCCAAGTCCCCACAATGTCACAAAGCCCTATTAGCGGGCGAGTGTTTCTGAGAAGAGTCTAATTGGAATGATGGAATTATTGCGGATTTGTCACAAAGCCCTATTAGCGGGCGAGTGTTTCTGAGGAATCAGATTGTTGCTGAAGTTGCTGAGGTGACTGGTGTCACAAAGCCCTATTAGCGGGCGAGTGTTTCTGAGGAGATTCCCCGTGGTTCGATCTGGTCAGTTGGAAAAGTCACAAAGCCCTATTAGCGGGCGAGTGTTTCTGAGAAAGCAGAAACTTGGACAGCAACCATGCAATCGCTCAGTCACAAAGCCCTATTAGCGGGCGAGTGTTTCTGAGAAGAATTGATTGATGCTGGACATGAATGGGCGATCTGTCACAAAGCCCTATTAGCGGGCGAGTGTTTCTGAGAAGGAAGCGATTGAATCGGAACCGACCAAACCCAAGGTCACAAAGCCCTATTAGCGGGCGAGTGTTTCTGAGCTGAGATCACCGGTTTCGTGCTGAAGCGTGGGAAGGTCACAAAGCCCTATTAGCGGGCGAGTGTTTCTGAGGTGTAAGGTGGATGAAAACATCTACGTCATGGATGAGTCACAAAGCCCTATTAGCGGGCGAGTGTTTCTGAGTTGGATTGATTGCTGGACTGGATTGGGCTGCTGTGGTCACAAAGCCCTATTAGCGGGCGAGTGTTTCTGAGTACGTAAAGCCCCCAGATGGGGCACCCGTCTTATGGGTCACAAAGCCCTATTAGCGGGCGAGTGTTTCTGAGTTGTACGTCGGGACGCTGCAAGCGCGGATCGCGAACCGTCACAAAGCCCTATTAGCGGGCGAGTGTTTCTGAGCAAATTTCGATATACCGTTTGTGCTTCCGACGATAATTGTCACAAAGCCCTATTAGCGGGCGAGTGTTTCTGAGGAGGAGATAGCACATGAAAGAAATTTTCCTTGAAGAGTCACAAAGCCCTATTAGCGGGCGAGTGTTTCTGAGCATTCCGACCGCCGCCAGACCTCCGACCGTGGCGATGTCACAAAGCCCTATTAGCGGGCGAGTGTTTCTGAGCACTGCCCGTCAGATCGATCGCGACATTGGCGCTATCTGTCACAAAGCCCTATTAGCGGGCGAGTGTTTCTGAGAAGATTATCCGCCTGGCGGCCACGCATGGCGCGCAAAGTCACAAAGCCCTATTAGCGGGCGAGTGTTTCTGAGTTTAATAAAGGACGACGACTACTGGTGGATTGAATAGGTCACAAAGCCCTATTAGCGGGCGAGTGTTTCTGAGTCGAGATCGAATTCAATTAAACATGGAGAGTTAAAATGGTCACAAAGCCCTATTAGCGGGCGAGTGTTTCTGAGTTACGCTGGCACAATCCCACAATGGGTCAACCGCAAAGGTCACAAAGCCCTATTAGCGGGCGAGTGTTTCTGAGGATGTCGAAGGTTTTGTGCTTTATGAAGATTGGGAAATGGTCACAAAGCCCTATTAGCGGGCGAGTGTTTCTGAGAACGCGATCGAACTGCGGCTGAATCAGATTTTCGCTGTCACAAAGCCCTATTAGCGGGCGAGTGTTTCTGAGCGCATGTGCATTGGTTCGGAAGTTTCACCCGGACGTGTCACAAAGCCCTATTAGCGGGCGAGTGTTTCTGAGATTTCAGATTTGTTGGAAGAGGGGATGGACCCCGTCGTCACAAAGCCCTATTAGCGGGCGAGTGTTTCTGAGATTTCGTATCTTCCACCATGCTCAAAACTCCAATGTTGTCACAAAGCCCTATTAGCGGGCGAGTGTTTCTGAGTGGATCGTACTTATACGAGGAAAACAGGATCATGGAGTCACAAAGCCCTATTAGCGGGCGAGTGTTTCTGAGCATCACTGGAACTGAAGGTGAACCGCATCGAAATTAGTCACAAAGCCCTATTAGCGGGCGAGTGTTTCTGAGCCACCAAAGATATTTTATTAGCGGTTCGTTTGAAAAGTCACAAAGCCCTATTAGCGGGCGAGTGTTTCTGAGGCTTTAAATATTGAACTAAAACTGCCACAGTTCATTGTCACAAAGCCCTATTAGCGGGCGAGTGTTTCTGAGACGTAAAGCCCCCAGATGGGGCACTCGTCTTATGGGTCACAAAGCCCTATTAGCGGGCGAGTGTTTCTGAGCAACCTGAATGGCTTGAATCTTTCGATAATTTTTTGTCACAAAGCCCTATTAGCGGGCGAGTGTTTCTGAGCTAGTGTCACGCGGATGTGGCGAACAGCCCCTTCCAGTCACAAAGCCCTATTAGCGGGCGAGTGTTTCTGAGTTAGACACCGTGGATTTCGCTAATTTGGATTGAGCCGTCACAAAGCCCTATTAGCGGGCGAGTGTTTCTGAGCTATCGAAGCAGCAACCGAACGTCTCGCTGACGAAAAAGTCACAAAGCCCTATTAGCGGGCGAGTGTTTCTGAGCATAGGCGGTTTTGTGATTATTCCGCACGATGTGAATGAGTCACAAAGCCCTATTAGCGGGCGAGTGTTTCTGAGCTACGCCGACAGCACCGAGAGCGAGGCGATCATCGAGTCACAAAGCCCTATTAACGGGCGAGTGTTTCTGAGTGGAGAGTACATCCCCAATTGGCAAGATCGCGTAATGTCACAAAGCCCTATTAGCGGGCGAGTGTTTCTGAGGGATTACTTAGAGCGTTACTAGACGCTGGAGACTCTGCGTCACAAAGCCCTATTAGCGGGCGAGTGTTTCTGAGAGATTAAGTTCGTTGCTTAATGCGATGAATATCTGTGTCACAAAGCCCTATTAGCGGGCGAGTGTTTCTGAGCGCGGCCACGGCGGACTGGGTTTCCTCGGCGATCTTGCGTCACAAAGCCCTATTAGCGGGCGAGTGTTTCTGAGGCCGAACTGGCCGAGGCCCAGGGACAGGACGCCAAAGTCACAAAGCCCTATTAGCGGGCGAGTGTTTCTGAGAAGATTCGTGCTGTGGATTCTACGGATACCGTAGCGTCACAAAGCCCTATTAGCGGGCGAGTGTTTCTGAGTCCTCTTTCGTCCAGGGTTTTTGATGACGGTCAATAGGTCACAAAGCCCTATTAGCGGGCGAGTGTTTCTGAGCCGGTTTGCGCGGCGCGCAGCAGGCTCAAGAGATGCGTCACAAAGCCCTATTAGCGGGCGAGTGTTTCTGAGGAGATCGGTACTGCGAAATTCGACCAATCAACCGGAGAGTCACAAAGCCCTATTAGCGGGCGAGTGTTTCTGAGGGTGAGTTTCAATTTAATCCAGTAGATACTCATTCGTCACAAAGCCCTATTAGCGGGCGAGTGTTTCTGAGAACTGCACGGCGTACTGGGCGCCAAGCCGGCGCCACCGGTCACAAAGCCCTATTAGCGGGCGAGTGTTTCTGAGTACAACGTGGGAAATACTACGGGTTGGTACATCTTGGTCACAAAGCCCTATTAGCGGGCGAGTGTTTCTGAGCATGGAATCACACAATTTTGGGAGCAGACGCAGATGGAGTCACAAAGCCCTATTAGCGGGCGAGTGTTTCTGAGGACATGCGGGGGGGCGCCGTACACGTCGGCGGCCACCACGTCACAAAGCCCTATTAGCGGGCGAGTGTTTCTGAGAGCACCGAGTTCGAGTGGAACCCGGTGACTGCGGGCGGGTCACAAAGCCCTATTAGCGGGCGAGTGTTTCTGAGCGCCTCGCTCACCTGCTCATCGATTTCGGCGAATAGTCACAAAGCCCTATTAGCGGGCGAGTGTTTCTGAGCGATCTATGGCGATTCCTGGATACCATGATCCCTTGTCACAAAGCCCTATTAGCGGGCGAGTGTTTCTGAGTGCAGAGTAATTTGGATGTGGGACCAGGATCTGGTGCGTCACAAAGCCCTATTAGCGGGCGAGTGTTTCTGAGAATGAACTGCTCGTACAGCTCACTGCCGAAAAGCGGGGTCACAAAGCCCTATTAGCGGGCGAGTGTTTCTGAGTCATGAGACGATTTTGACAGCTTACCAGACGAAATATGTCACAAAGCCCTATTAGCGGGCGAGTGTTTCTGAGCGGTCAGATCGGGATCGGTGTAACGCGCCTCGGGATGTGTCACAAAGCCCTATTAGCGGGCGAGTGTTTCTGAGAAATGAAAAAACCGTTGAGTCATATAACTCACCCTTGTGTCACAAAGCCCTATTAGCGGGCGAGTGTTTCTGAGGCATTACCCGTGATCGTGAGAGTTCCGGACGAGCCGTCACAAAGCCCTATTAGCGGGCGAGTGTTTCTGAGCGAAGGATGGTATTTGTTACATCCCATATCTGGATAAGTCACAAAGCCCTATTAGCGGGCGAGTGTTTCTGAGATTAAAGAGCGTGGATCATCCAAAATCATGATAAAAGTCACAAAGCCCTATTAGCGGGCGAGTGTTTCTGAGCAGAGAAATCGACCGCGAACGGATGCGGGAAGGCCAGTCACAAAGCCCTATTAGCGGGCGAGTGTTTCTGAGGCCGGACGTTTGAATCTCAAAACGCCAATCGACAAGTCACAAAGCCCTATTAGCGGGCGAGTGTTTCTGAGGAGAAAGTGTCCAATTCATCAAAATTTGGGAGCAGAGTCACAAAGCCCTATTAGCGGGCGAGTGTTTCTGAGATGGTAGAAAAGTATCCGTACATCGGCATATCTGGAGTCACAAAGCCCTATTAGCGGGCGAGTGTTTCTGAGCAATCGGTCTTGTGATCGACCCAATGCAATCTGAGTTGCGTCACAAAGCCCTATTAGCGGGCGAGTGTTTCTGAGCTCCCGGTGAATATGTCATTAAGAAAGATCGAGTTGTCACAAAGCCCTATTAGCGGGCGAGTGTTTCTGAGTGATTTCAGAATCACTCGTTCGTAAAAACTCCGACAAGTCACAAAGCCCTATTAGCGGGCGAGTGTTTCTGAGGGCCCCAAAGCGCTTGCCGCGCGACGGCCCCTCGGGGTCACAAAGCCCTATTAGCGGGCGAGTGTTTCTGAGTAACCCAGTCTCGCGCCGTTGCATCTGCGGAGTTGGGTCACAAAGCCCTATTAGCGGGCGAGTGTTTCTGAGTATGTATGTTACCATTTTCTGGACCACATTTAGAGTAGTCACAAAGCCCTATTAGCGGGCGAGTGTTTCTGAGTTATCCAGATGGTCGATGTATGACGCTTCAACAAGTTCTGGTCACAAAGCCCTATTAGCGGGCGAGTGTTTCTGAGTTGTTTAACCACGGAGAAAACACATGAACCAAATCAGTCACAAAGCCCTATTAGCGGGCGAGTGTTTCTGAGACTAAACGTTCCCAAACTCCACCGCAACGATAATTTGTCACAAAGCCCTATTAGCGGGCGAGTGTTTCTGAGTCGAAACTGGGAATTTCAACATAAAGAAGTACCAGTCACAAAGCCCTATTAGCGGGCGAGTGTTTCTGAGATGATGGAGATTTTCGGTTCGGATTGGGACGACCGACTGTCACAAAGCCCTATTAGCGGGCGAGTGTTTCTGAGCAGATAAAGCTTGTTGATTACTTTCCCAACTTGTTGTGTCACAAAGCCCTATTAGCGGGCGAGTGTTTCTGAGCTCGTTGATTTGATAAGGTTTGGTACAATGGCAAGTAGTCACAAAGCCCTATTAGCGGGCGAGTGTTTCTGAGCAAGGCAACAAGGGTCATGGCCGCGTCTCCGCGGATATCGTCACAAAGCCCTATTAGCGGGCGAGTGTTTCTGAGTCTTCCATTGATAATCATCAAATTCCACAATCGCTTGAGTCACAAAGCCCTATTAGCGGGCGAGTGTTTCTGAGTCGGGCGTTTGTGCTGCGGGCGGCGCGGGAATGCCGCGTCACAAAGCCCTATTAGCGGGCGAGTGTTTCTGAGTCCGTATGCTTCCACGAACCCACAAGAGCTTATCAGTCACAAAGCCCTATTAGCGGGCGAGTGTTTCTGAGTCCACCGGAAACGCCGCGCCGATCACGTTGAAGTCACAAAGCCCTATTAGCGGGCGAGTGTTTCTGAGAGATGTCCGGCACAACAATCGTACTGGAATGGGTCTTAGTCACAAAGCCCTATTAGCGGGCGAGTGTTTCTGAGAGATTGCCAGATTGGCTGTGGAAAACTTACTCAGCCAAGACGTCACAAAGCCCTATTAGCGGGCGAGTGTTTCTGAGAAATACTTCGATCCAGAAAGCCCGAAGTGTTGAGCGGTCACAAAGCCCTATTAGCGGGCGAGTGTTTCTGAGCTTTGATTACCTGCTTCATTGGTCACGGCTACTTTGGTCACAAAGCCCTATTAGCGGGCGAGTGTTTCTGAGATCAAAACTCCCAAACTTTGGATTAAAGGTCATAGGTCACAAAGCCCTATTAGCGGGCGAGTGTTTCTGAGTCATTCCAGATCTAAAGAACGCTGCATTCCATCCTGAAGTCACAAAGCCCTATTAGCGGGCGAGTGTTTCTGAGTGATTTAACAAAATGAAATAAACCCATACTTGGAGGTCACAAAGCCCTATTAGCGGGCGAGTGTTTCTGAGAAAGCCATGATGGCGGAACTCAACGGAGAATTAGCATGGTCACAAAGCCCTATTAGCGGGCGAGTGTTTCTGAGCATTCATACG
This sequence comes from Candidatus Competibacteraceae bacterium, assembly GCA_027492875.1. Taxonomy (GTDB): domain Bacteria; phylum Pseudomonadota; class Gammaproteobacteria; order Competibacterales; family Competibacteraceae; genus Competibacter. The sequence continues at coordinate 35,482 of JAPUDV010000076.1, forward strand.
GAGTAACACTGGGTTACTCCTAAAAATGTCACAAAGCCCTATTAGCGGGCGAGTGTTTCTGAGAAGTGTTTCGTACATTTTCCAGAATGATTCTGCATCGTCACAAAGCCCTATTAGCGGGCGAGTGTTTCTGAGAAACAATTCGGGATAACTTTTCACAAACTCTTGTAGGTCACAAAGCCCTATTAGCGGGCGAGTGTTTCTGAGAATTCGGGCAAACATCCGGGCGCAGGCATTGCGCCAGGTCACAAAGCCCTATTAGCGGGCGAGTGTTTCTGAGGGCATTCGGTAATTGCTGTCCGTCCAGGTAGCTTCGTCACAAAGCCCTATTAGCGGGCGAGTGTTTCTGAGTCGGGAATGGGTTCCCGTTTCACCACCGGTCCAGCGGTCGTCACAAAGCCCTATTAGCGGGCGAGTGTTTCTGAGCCCATTTTTCAGAGTGAAAAAATCCATTCCCTACGGCCAAAACAGCGCTTCCAGCCTTCTGACTCTGACCTTGGTCAGGATAGCACTTCTCACCCAGCGCGCTCCAGCGCCTTCTCCACCGCGCGTAAACCTCAATCACCCGCCACGACCCCGCGCTTTTGCGTTCGGCCGCCAGGATCGCCGCTCCCTCGGCGATCTCCGGGGCTTCTTCGCCCGCACCACCCTTCAAACTCCGGGTCGCCGTCCGCCAAAAGCGATTCATTTCAGACGGTTGCCCCTGCGATCTCGCATTTGAAAGCCTCCATGCCCAACATCCTGAAAAATCATTCTTTTCCCTCATACTGATAGCCTCACCCGGCATCGTGGCCTCGACGGATCGCATCCCTAACGTCCCAGCGCACTCAAGGCCAGCGGATGAAATGGTTGTGCCGGATCGTCCAGACACCGGGCCAGCTCACCGGCCTGGGCCTGGATAATCGCCCGGTAAGCTTGATGTTCCTCTTTCCACAACACGCGCTCGACCAGCCACGCTTCCCAAGCCCGATAAAACTCGCCGCGCCGCCCGTCCCGCAGCAGGCACGCGCCATCTTCGTGGATCTCGAAATCCTCGGGCGTGTAGTGATGCCGCGCCAGCCGGATCGCCAGGCGGTCCACCAACGGCCGCAGCGGCTCCATTAAATCCAGCGCGCAGGACGGCTGCCCGCCATCGCTGGCGTGGAACACCCCCGCGAACGGGTCCAGCCCATAACCGTGCAGGGCATTACGCAGCTCGCTCAACAGCAGCGTATAGCCTAACGACAACAAGGCGTTCACCGGATCGGTGGCCGGCCGCTTGCGCCGCCCCGGAAATCCAAACGCCGTCCCGGCCAGCAGCGTGGGAAACGCCGCAAAGTACGCCCGCGCCCCGCTGCCCTCGATACCGCGCAGACTGTCGGCGCTTTCGGCGTGCTCGGCCCGCTCGATGAACGGCTCCAGACCCGCCGCCATCTCGCCCTGATCCAGCGTGCGCAACAACCAGCGCTGGTTGCGCAACTTGACGTCCACCAGCGCGCGGGCGAACGGCAAGGCCAACGCCGGTTCGCGGATCAACTCATACTGCCGCGCCCGCCGCCGCACCTGCCCGCCGCAATCGCCCAGCACATGACCGCGCAACCAGCCCCGACTGCTCAGCAGCGTCGTCGGCACGCCGCGCTCCAGCAACGCATCCAGCGCGTCCGTGGTCACTTGCACCCGGCCATAGACCATCACCCGCTCCACCTGCTCCAGCGGCAGGGACTGCTCGCCGCCCTCCCGGTCCTGCACCACCAAGCGCCGGCCGGCCTTGCACAGCCGCGCGCCCTGCTGATCCAGATACAAGGTACACATCGCCCTCACTCCACAATCATGACCGCCGCCGGGTCCAGTGCCGCCGCCAGCGCCCGACTTTCCCCCAGCGATTGCGCATCCTCAACCCGAAACCAATCCAGCCGATCCCCAGGCTCCAGCGGCTCGCGTCGCAGCAACACCTCCAATCGCGCCCGGCGCCGCGCATCCAGCGGACACACGAACACCGACTTCTGCACCGCCTCGCCGAAACCCCAGAGCAGCTTATGCAAACGGGTCCGCCGCCGCTGATCGGCAATGTCATACGCCACCAACCACCATTGCGCGGACAACGCGGGCCTCCTCAATCATCCCTTCCTGGTTCTACAACGCGGCGTGGCGCGAAATTTTTAATGGCATCCGGTTTGAAAAATTCATCCGTGGCTCCGTTGAGGGGATGAACGCCTTGCAATTCCGCCAAAGGAGGATTTAACTTGAGCGTGACAACTGCAAAGCACCGACAAGGACCACTCAAAATGAACGTGCTGGCTGAACTGCGAAGCCCGGACAGCGCCGTCCTGACCCTTCGTACCCTCACTCCGCTCTACACCGGCGGCGTCGGCCAGCACGGCGACCAGATCCATCCCGCCGGCCTGCTGGGCGGGTTGCGCCGGTTTTCGTGCCTGTTGGCCGCTGCCGTGGGCGATGCCGGGTTTGAATACGCAGTTTGGGGCACGCCCACCGATGCGAAAAACCATTACGCCAAGCGGATCGGATTGCGGCTGGATCCCGCGGGTCTGGAAAAAATCAAACCGGTTGCCGGCAAGGGTTGCCTGAACTGGTCGCGCCCCGATGGACAACCGCGACAAGGCTGGTATTACAACGTCGCCCACGAAGGGACGCTTCGCCTCACCCTGACCCGGCGCGGCATCAGTGACCCCCACTGGCAACTGCTGCTGCTGGCGCTGCGGATTCAGCTCAACCACGCCACGTTCGGCAGCCGGGATCAATGGGGATTGGGCGTGCTGGCCGCTGACGATCTCCCGGCGGTGGACCCATTACAGCCGCCCTTGACCGCGCCGTTGCCCGACCGGCCCGGCCTGCATCGCGCCCTGTTCGCCGAGATTCGGTTCAGCCCCCCGTTGCCGCCTAACTGGTCGGCTCGACTGGAACAAGGTCTGCGCTGGCGGGAAAAGCTTCGCAACAGCTTCCGCCAACCCGGAGCGGATGACTTGCGCCACTACCTGTTCGGTCAACTCAACCGCCACGGCAGCGCCATCAACTTTTCGGCGCTGTACCCGCACGGTGACAACGGCTGCGCATTGCGGATTTGGGGTGTGATCCCACATACGACGCCGTCCCAGTTCGGTGACCGGCGCGCCCAAGTCGTGCAAACGCTGCGGCAGGCGATGCGTCAGGGACCGGACGAAGTATGGCCAGGGGAACGCCGGATCGTCTGGCAGGACGGCGCGGAGCATCAAGCCAACTTGGCCAACTGGATTAACCAACTGGCGGGAGTCACCGCATGAACTTCGATATGCTGGCGGATGAGAATTTCCAGCCCAAAAAAGACGACTGGCTCCAGCAGGGCGCGCGACTGCGGCGCACGGTTCGCAAAAATAAGGATCTCACGGATCGGCGTACTGAGTTCCTGCGCCAATACGCCGTGATTGACGCCAACGGAATGGGTCAGGGCGAGGCGGCAATCCATCGTTGCAACAGCTCCGCATTGCTACCGACGGGGTTCAATACCACCGCCCGTCCGATGGAACAGGCGCTGGCCGCCTTCCCCCGCTACAGCGCCCGGCTACTGCTGACCTTCCGCCTGCTAACCCCGCTACTGACCAAGGACGACGACCCGTTCTATTTATTCGACAACCCGACACGCAAGGATCATTTGCTGGGTCTGCCCTATCTGTCCGCCGCCAGCCTCAAGGGCTTGTCGACCGATGCTTATCAGCGGGCATTTCCGGGCGCGACGCCCTGGACCGAACTTGGCGACAGCGACAAGGACCCCGACCGAACCCGCCTCTTCCGCCACGCCGATCCCCATGCCAAGCGGTTGTTCGGCATCGCCGACGACGGCGCAAAGATCGAGAGCGAAAAAGGCCGACTGCACTTCTCGCCGGTCTGGTTCAACCGCTTGCAATTGCTGGTGATGAACCCCGGTAATCCCGAAAACGCCATCGGCACGCTGCCGATCCAGTTTGAAGCGGTCGCTCCCGACCAGACTGGTGTCCTGGAAGTGGTCTACTTCAATCCGCATGGCGTGAAAGACAGCGACGAAGCCACCGTGCGCGCGGATCTGGCCCGCTGGCTGGCGGCGGTCGCCACCTGGTGGCCTGCGCTTGGATTGGGCGCAAAACGGCTGGCTGGTTATGGCGCCATCGATATCGTGAAGGCGCAATTGCAGGCGGTCGGCTGGTCGGACATGGCCGGTGGCGCCTCAACGACGCCGGCCGCGCCGGCTCAGATCGAACCTCCACCCTATTATCAGGAGTATCTACACGATGGCGGACCGCTGAACCAGGAAGCGTTTAATGCCAAGCTCCAAGCCGAACTGAAGCGATTGGATGCGGAAATGAGCCGGCTCAATCATGAAGCTCATGGCAAAGATGCCAAGATACGCAAACGAGCGCAACGGGAACTCAAAAGAGCCACGAACCAACGTACTAGCCGTGAACAGGAGTGGCTAGGTCAATACCGCAAGGTGCTGGAATATTGGACACAGTTCGGATCAACCACCACCGTCGAAGCGGCGGCTCCAAGGCTATTGCTGGCTTCCCACGAGGAAAAAGGGGAGGACAGTTGGATGAAATTAGCCCATTGGATTGCAGGAGAACAGCCATGAGCGAAGGACAGATGGACGCCCGCCACCGCGACTTGATTCTGGCGGCGGAAATCAGTGGACTCATCCACGATACAGGAAAAGCGCGGGAAGAGTTTCCTCAGGAGAAACTGAGTGGCGGCTTAGGTTCAAAGCAAAAGAAAAAGAAATTTGATGAGCCGGCTAAAAAATGCCATCAGCGCGAAGCGCATGGCGCAATCCTGGAGGAAGGCCGCGCTTATCCGCCTGCGGACGAAGAGATTTGGTTGAAAAAAATCAAGCAGCACGAAGACTGGGCAGAGGTGCTGCGGTTACCGGAAAAGTGGATTAAAGCTAAAACTATTCAAGCCCACGGTTTGGGCGATCCTCTGCGTCAACACCATGCGACCGGCAACTTCCCCCATGATCAGCTTACTCTGTTGGGCGATCTTTACACGCTTGGGGCTGACACTCGCGATTCCGCTTTGGATAAAGGCTCAGGCGGGACTGATTCGGGTAAGCAAAAGTCTGAATGTGGTTTTATTGCTGACAGTTTCGGCAATGAACATGAAACTTATAGTCAGGATAAGTTGCGTGAACTGTGGCCCAAGGTTCGGGAAGCGATTGAACAAATACTGTTCAAGGACAGTGGGTGGCAAAATGTTCCCAAAACCCGTGAAAAGCTACTTGACGCCATTGAACCGCTTTTTCGTCAGGCGCTGGGCGAAACACGCCGCCCCACTAATGATGTCACGCTTTGGCACCATAGCTATTCGGCTGCCAGCCTGTTCAAGGCAGCGGTTGCCGAGGGTGTTCTACGCCAGGACTTCCGTCACTGGCAAGATGATGATGGGCTCTTCAACCTGCCTCAGATGGGCCGGGTTCGCTTCCGGTTACTAGGGATTCGCTGGGATTGGGTCACGCTTGTCGGCGGCGCTTTGCAACCGGTCGTGTTAACCGCGTTGGCGAATCATCGGCAGCAAGCCATCACTGATCTGCGCCGGCGGCTGGAGGTGGGCTATCCCGTCGGGAACCTGATCTACGAGGACGATAACGGCGCCGTGTTCGTGGTCGGTGGTTTTTACCATGGGCCGGAAGACCCCGACGGCCGGAAGACCGAAGCGCTGTTCCAACAACATATTCTGAACCCGCTGCAAGCCGGCATTCTGCAAGACCTCGCGCCACTGGGCGCTGGCGTAGCGGTGCGGCTGGCGTGGACGCGACCGCGTCTGTATCTCACCGATTACCCGGAAGTCATGGCGACCGGCTGGACCCAGGACAGCGCGGATCGCCAACGACTCTTGCAAGTGGGCGAGGATGAGTTGCGCAAGCTCTGGGCCAGGCAGACCGGCGAAGGCCAGCAGGTGCAAATCTGCCCGCAATGCGGTTTGCGTCCGGGCTTGGCCCGGGAACTGGCGCTCAACGAAAGTGGGCTGAACGCCGACGATCCGAGCGGGCCAAGTGGCTTCTGCGACCATTGCCAGACGCTCGTGGCGGACAGCGCCTACAGCCAGCGCCGCCGCGAAGCGGATCGGTTATTCGGCTTCGAACCCGAGAGCTTCAATCTGCAAGAGATCCGCCAGCGCAATCCGGCCGGCAACGCCCGGGTTGTTATGCTCTCCGTGCGCGTCAACCCTGAAATCATCGCGACTGGGGCAGTGTTGCTGACGCAACTGGCACGGCCTATGGCGGATTTAACGGGAATGCGGGTGATCCGCGCGTCTCTGGCGGAGCAGGCCGGCGATGATCTGGAAAGACAGGTCTTGAAGTGCTTGCGTGAAGGCGGCGACGAACCAACGCTCTACAACCAGATTTCTCCCGAATTAGCCAATGATGCCCGTCTTCTGGTCGGTGACGATTATTGGTTGGACTTCCAGAAACAAGAGCGCAAGGTTAAGGGAAGTGATGGACGAGTGATGGGCGCACCGGCGGAAAAAGCGTTGCGCCTGCTCGACGAATTTTTCCTCCGTGAATCCATTCCCGCTGATGCCGGCCTTTACCGCCACGATGGCGACAAGTTATTGCTGTTTGGAATGCGAAAACACGCCTCGCCGGGTCGGCTGGTCCGCACCTGGGACGACTTGCGGCAAATCTGGCGGCAAATCCTCTGGGACATCGCCGGTGACACCCAGCACTGGCTGATGCCGCTGTCACTGGACGCCGGCGGTTTCCGCGTCATCGTGGCCGCTCACGATGCCCGCCAGGCCCTGAATCGGATTCATCGGCAGGTGAACAAGACCCTCGGCAAGGTGCGCGCCGGGCTGGACGTGCATGTCTCGGCCTTGGCCTTTCGCGAGAAATTCCCGCTGTACGTGGCCCTGGACGCGCTGCGCCGCATGGAACGCCGCATCGTCACCATCCCTCCGCAAACCTGGACCCTGCGCTCGGCCCTGGACCGCAACGGGACGCTCACTCTCAACTGGGACACCGAGGGGCAGGGTCTGGTGCAATGGACGGTGAACCTGCGCACCAGCGACCCCGAGCAACCCGACCTCTGGTATCCCCACGCGGTGTGCGCTTCCCGCCCGGCAGGACCGGGACGGCTGGTCCGCCTGGATCAAATCGAACCGGGCGAAACCATCCGTCTGCGTCCGTCGACCTTCGACTTCCTGGTGCTGGACGGCACCGCCCGCCGTTACGACTTGCGTTATGACGCCACCGGTCGCCGCCCGCATTTCGTCCTGGGCGAACCGGGGCGACGGTCCTACCTGCTGGAACAGTTGCCGGAGTTGCTGACGCTGGCCGGACAGACCGGCTGGAACGCCAGCCAAGTCAAGGGCATTGTGGGCCAAGTCATCGAATGCTACGAAAAGTGGGTGCGTGATGTGCCTGCCGACTTGCGGGCGCAAGGCCGCGATGCCTGGCAGACGCACGGCGCCGCCATCTTTCGCCGTTACCTCAAAGACCGGCCCGAGGTCCGCGATCGCCTGATCGCGCTGCTCCAGAACGAAGAACGCGCCGGTCTGCTGTTCGATGCGTTCGAGTGGAGTGGATTGATTGAAAAAGACGCCCATTCGCTCGTTGTAGAAGAAGAAGCCTAACCGCCGAGAGACCTATGAAATCCCATCCTCTTTACCTGTTCGCGCTCGATCCCACCCACATCGGCGCGGGCGGCTACCGGCTGGGCCGGGTGGACAACACCATTCTGCGTGATGCCGCCACCGGCCTGCCCAAGCTTCCCGGCAGTTCGATCAACGGCGCCACCCGCTCCGCCGCGATCTATTCCCTGCCCGATGGCGAGCGGGAACCGGCGATGCAGTACGCCCGCGCCATCCTCGACGAGCAGAACAAGAAGCGCCCCCATCCCGGCGCCAAGGATCCGGTCGCGCGGGTGTTTGGCTACGCCGAGGGCGATGCCGAGGGGCAATCCCGCATCGGTCTGGTCTCGTTCCGCGACGCCGAAATCCTCGCCTTCCCGGTCCCGACCATGACCGGGCCGCGCTGGATCACCACGCCCGCCCTGCTGGAGGCCGCCGGTTGCCAGGACGTCCCGAAGATCAACGATCCGACCAAGATCATCACCCAAAGCGTCGGCACCCCACCATCCCGGCTCAACCTGGGCTGGATTCTGCTGGACGCGGCACCCAAGCCAATTCCCTTCCCGGCTTTCCTGAACGATCAACCGGGCATGGCTCATGCCCGCGCCAACCTGGTGCTGGTTCACGACAGCCTGTTCCCCAGCCTGGTCAACGCCAATCTGGAAACCCGTACCTCGGTGTCGATCGACTTCGAGACCGGCGCCGGGGCGGATGGGCTGCTGTTCACTTACGAAGCCGCCCCGCGCGGCACGCTCTACCGGGGGCAGGTGGATTTCGACGACCAGCGCTTTTCCGCCGAATACCCGGGTGCGCTGGCGCTGGTGAAAAAGGGACTGATGCTGGCTTGTCAACTGGGCCTGGGTGCGATGACTACCCGGGGTTTTGGGCGGATGCAACCGATGCTGGCGGAGGCGTGACATGATCAATCTCGAACCGCTGGCCGCCAGGGCCGCGCAAGACATGGTGATTCCCACCACCCCCAAGGACTCGCTCAATCTCATCAACAAGGCGTTGATGGTGCTGGCCGAACAGGGCTTGTTCGCCTTCGGCTTGTTTCTGAACAGTCGCAAGGACCGGGAAGACGCCCTGGCCCGGCAAATCCACGCCGCCGTCAGCCGGTTGCTGGTGGACGCTAGCCTGGCCGCCACGCCACCGAATGGCCTAGCCATCGCCGACTACTACAAGGCGCTGACCGAATCCCGCCCCAACGAGCCGGACGCTCAGGCCCTGCAACGGCTGATTCTCACCAAACAGGTGGTGGAAACCGCCCTCACCTACGGGCGGTATCAGGCCCGATCGCTGACCTGAGGCGCGCGCCATGCCCTTTACCGGTCTGACCTTGGAACTGGAAACGCCGCTGCACATCGGCGCCGGACGGAGCGGGATGCTGGCGCGGGGTCACGGTTTCGTGCCGGGCCACGTCATCAGTTACGCGCTGGTCGCCACCATTGGCAAAGCCCGTGGGGGCCAATCCGCCGATTTCGTCCGCGCCCTGACGGCCGTCTTGCAGGATGTGCGTTGCGGCCCGTTTTTCCTGCTGGACGCGGAAAAGCAACACCCTCTGTTGCCCCGGCGCGACCGGGAGCGCATCGAAAACCAGCATCTGACCGCCCGCAACCAGGTCACTCTCGACCCGCACGCCGGTAGCGCGGTGGAAAGCGCCCTGTTCGAGGTGGAAAGCATCGCCGCCCGGGTACTGCACGGTCCCCGGCGTGGCCAACCCGTGCAACTGGCCGGCGGTCTCTGGCATCGTGTTCCCCACCTGGCCGGGAAACCGCTCCAGGACTGGTTTTGTGCTGGCCTGCTGCTCGGCGGCGAACTCAAGACTGGGATGGGTCGGGTCAAGCTGGCGCGACAAGGCTGGCGACCGAACGGACCGCATTACGCCCAGCATCCCGGCTGGCCGGCGGACGAACGCGGTCTGCATTTGACCAAAGATACCCTCCTGCCCGGTCCCAGCCTGGACGGCGCGACCGATGCGCCACTGCAACCCTGGCTGGGCCGGTTGTTCGACCCACAACAGGGCTTCGGGCGACGCTTCAGCCCGCCGGCGCTGGTCCGGCTGGACGGCACGGTTCGGGAAGCCGGTGTGTTTCTGCCGAGCGATCGCGAGGTGGGTCTGGGCTGCTGGACGAGAACCGATGCCTCGGCTGACTGATTTCCACGGTCTGCGGATCTACGGTCTCGACTGCACCCTGCACAGTTCCCAGCCGTTGACGATGCGCGGCTATTACGGCGGCTGGCTGCGTGGTGTCCTCGGTCATGCCCTGTTTCGCGGCAACTGCGTTTACCCGGAACCTCGTTGCGCCGGATGCGCCCTCAGCAGCGGCTGTCCCTATCCCCAGGTGTTCAAGCCGCACTTGCTACCCGGCCAGGACAACCGGCTGCCACCCTACCTGTTGCACCACTGGAACCTCCTGGCGACCGGCACCCGCTTCAGCCTGCTGCTGCTCAATCCAGCGCTGGGTTACGCCGAGAACTGGCTGCGCCAACTCGACCGCTTCCTGCCGGACCTGGACATCGGCGGCCAGCGCGGCGTCCGGCTGAGCGAGGTCCGCGACCTGGCCAGCGGCCAAGTCGCCTTCCGCGCCGGCCAATTCGTCCCGGGCGCCCGACTCAACCCTCTGCACCCTCCACTCCCCACGGACGAGCGCCTCACCGTGCGACTGCTCACCCCGCTGGTCAGCAAGCACCAGCACGCCGATCCGCTGTGGGGCGCCCTGCGTACCCGACTGCAGCGGCTGGTCAACGCCTACGGCGACGGCCAGCCGGTGATCGCGCCCGATGCCACGCCCTGGCGGCTGGCGACCGCCCGCCTGGAACCTCACACCGTTATCCAGGGTCTCGACTCCCGCCGGGGCATCCGCGGCGTGCGCGGCGAATTGGCACTGACCGACCTGACGCCGGTGGGCGCGCAACTGCTAGCCGCCGGCAACCTGCTCCATGCGGGCGGCGAAGCCACCCTGGGTTTTGGGCGCTACGCCTGGCAATCCTGACCCGCCTACCTCGTTCCTCACCGACCCGCTCCCCGAAATTTTGAAAATCTCGTCGTCTCCCGCGTCGTAGCCATGGAAAGCCTGGGCAAGCGCGCCTAGCTCAGGGATGGAGCCAGCATGGACGCCCTCGCCCCGCTCTCGTCGTTTCCCCTTCCCACGTCGAACCCGGCGCCGCCCGCTCGGCGCAAGGTACTGGCCATCGACGCCCAGTACGCCAAGCGCGCGGCGATATGACTCCGGGGTGAAATCGTTTGCCCCGCTCCCCAGCGATCACAAAATCGTTTTGAAAATCCGCGCCCCCGCCGCGTTGTAAGGATAGAGAGCCAAGAAACTCAGAGGAAGAACGGGATGAACCGACCGCAACAAGTCCGCGCCGTGTTTCAGGAGCTGCGTCAGACTCTAGGCGACCGCTACAGTGCGGGAGAATTACTGGAGCGGGCTGCCGCGTTGGTGGATCTGTTAACGGACGAGGATGATCCTCTCGACCGGGAATGCATCACAGGTCGGATTCCCTTCGAGGAACGGGATCTGCATGAGGCGATGGCGGATGGCGGATGGCGCATTCTGAACACAGCATATCGCCATGAACGCCATCTCTTTGATGAGCAGGTGTTTGAATGAAAATCCGCGAGAACGAGGGCCATGAAGCGGATGGGAGCACGGTATGGCTAAACCCGTGAATATCACGAGGCATGGCATGACCTTGGCGGTGCGGGAACACCTCGCCGCTGGTCAGTCCATCACCCGCCTGGAAGCTCTGGTGTTGTTTGGGGTCGCCAATTTGCCGGCCATCATCAAGGAGATGCGCGATCAGGGTTGGGTAATTCAATCGCGCTGGATTCCCTACGCCACGGCGGTGCGGCGCATCAATGAACACGCCGTGCTGCAACCACCCGCCAACCTGCCGGTGCGGGAGATTCAGCTGACGGAGTACTGGGTCAATCGATGAAGCGCCGTTTCTCGATGCGCCAGCGACGGATGCTCGCCTGGATCGCGGCGGGACGTTGCCAGCAATGCGATCAACCTCTGGAACCCGGATTTCATGCCGACCACCGCCGCCCGTTCGCTCAAGGCGGACCGACGCTGATTCAGAATGGCCAGGCCCTGTGCGGACCCTGTAACCGCAGGAAAGGAACGACGATGCCCACGCTCAAGCTCCGCCCCTGGCAACAGGATGCTCACCACAAAGCCCTGACCTGGCTGGTCCAGGAACGCCAGGATCGACGGTTTCTGATCAATGCCGCGCCGGGGGCCGGCAAGACCCGGGTGTCGTGTGCCATTGCCCAGACCCTGCTGGCGATAGGGGAAATCGACCGGGTGGTCGTCATCGCCCCGCGCGCCGAGGTGGTCCAGCAATGGGCCGATGACTTCCGACAGGTCACCGGACGTTTCATGAGCAAGGTCACCGCGCGGGATGGCGAGATCCACCGTCTGGGCCTGGATGTCTGCGCCACCTGGGCCGCCATCCAGGGCTTGCAGGATGCCCTGCAAGCCGTGTGTCGCGCGGCCCGGGTGCTGGTGATCTGCGACGAACACCACCATGCCGCCGTGCAGGCCGCCTGGGGCGAAGGCGCGGACAGCGCCTTCACCGACGCCACGTTTGCCCTGGTGCTGACCGGCACGCCGATCCGCTCGGACGGGGCGGAATCGGTGTGGCTGCCTTACGATGACGCCGGAGCGATCGACCATCCCGAGGGTGGTACCTACACTCTGACCTATGGCCAGGCGGTCGATCTCGGTTACTGCCGGCCGGTGACCTTTCATCGCCATGAAGGCCGGTTCACCGTTGACCTGGAGGATGGGCAGACGGTGCAGGTCTCCGGTCGGCAACCGGCTACCTTCCCCCGGCCGCTGGCCCGGATTCCCGGCTTGCAACGGGCGCTCGATTTCTATCGATTGGCCTGTACGCCGCAGTACGCCGCCGATGGGCGCACCCCGTTGGCGACCGGCTATCAGGCCACCATGCTGGACAGCGCCGCGCAGAAACTGGATGAGCTGCGGCTGCGGTTGCCCAACGCCGGCGGGCTGGTGATTGCGCCCTCCATCGAGATGGCCGAGTACATAGCCCGGCTGATCGAGCAGGTGGAAGGCGAAGCGCCGGTGTTGGTGCATAGCCAGATGCCCAACCCCGACCTCAAGATCAAGACCTTCAAGAACACCGCCAAGCGCTGGCTGGTGTCGGTGGCCATGATCTCGGAAGGCGTCGATATCCCGCGCTTGCGGGTGCTGGTCTATCTGCCCAGCGCCCTGACCGAACTGGCGTTCCGTCAAGCCATCGGCCGGGTGGTGCGGACCTATGGTCCCGACGACGACACTCGCGCTTATGTGGTGATGCCCTCGTTCGACACTTTCGAGCGCTACGCTCGGCGGGTCGAGGAGGAAATGCCGGCCGCGCTGCGGGTCCATCGCGAACCGCGGAGCAAGCGCTGCCCGATCTGCGGCGAGGAGTGTGCGCTGGGCGCGCAGGAATGTTCCGGTTGCGGCCATGAGTTCCCGGTCGCTGCCGCGAGGTTTAAGCCGTGTCCGACCTGCGGGGCGCTAAATGCCAAGAGCGCCGTCACCTGTACGACCTGTGGCGCAGGGTTCGCCAGCGGCTTCACCCTGACCCTCGACGAGGCCCTGCGCACCGGCGCGATCGTGCGTGGCATGGACCTGGGTGAGAGCGAGGTTCGCGAAGCCGAACAAATGGCGCCGCTCATTCGCCAGCGCGTGTTGCACAGCGGCGACGAGAAGCTGGTGCACATCTTGAGGGTTTTACCCGACGAAAGCTGGGCGCGGTTGCGGGATATTCTGGCGGTTCCGGGTCGCGCATTGTAGCGACCGAAAGTATATAATATCAAAGTTGATACAACTGTTCTGGGGAATTCCGATGTCCATCGTTGACCTGCTGGACCGCCTGCCATCGCCGGTTGCGTTTCCGCTCCAAAGCTACCTGGAGGAATCTCACCCGCATCTGAAGCTGTGGGCGATCTGCGACTCGGTGGAACTCCTGCTGCGGCTGCTGGTGTTCGTCGGCATCGCCGATCTGGCGGGTCAGGACGGGAAACCGCCCCAAGCGCTGCGGGCCAAGCTGCGCGAGCCGATCGAGCGGCCGACCTTCGGCGGCTGGTGGGGCATGGCGGAGGCCGTTACCGAGGCCTTGGAACGGCAACCGGACAGCCTCGTTCCAGAGCTGGCGCCCTGGGTACGCAACACCCTGGCGCCATTATTGAAAAGTGGAGGCCATCATGCCGAAAACTCCTTGCTGGCGTTGCGCAACCGCCTCGCCCACGGCGGCGGGGTGACACGGGCGTTGGCGGAGAAACTGCTGGCGGTTTGGCGGGAGCCGTTCGAGCAGGCGATGCAGACGATCGCCTGGTTGGGTGAGCTGACGTTGGTGGTGCCAGGACTCCATGGTTACAGCTGCCTGCGGGGTCCGACACCGGAAGGGGTTCCCTACACGCCCGGCAATCTGGCGACGGTGGCTGAAGCGCTGGCGCGAGCGGACGCCGTGGCCGTGGTGCGGGGCGACCGCGCCCTGCCGCTGTGGCCGCTGCTGTTGTATGGCCCACCCGGCAACCCCTACGACGACCACCCCAGCGGGGAGAGCGTGCCGCAAGTCTACGTGCGCCAAGGCGATATCCGCTTGCAATACACGCCGCTGGGCGCGGAAGTGTGTCACAGCGAAGCCGGCGACGCCGCGCTGGCCCGATTCCAGGAGTTGTTCCACATGGATCGAGCACCGTCACCCACTCGTCAAGCGCGCTTCCAGGTCCGGGATTTCCGGGACCGAATTCGCAGTCTCGCCGACCGACTAGTGGGGCGGACGGTGGAGTTGGCGACCCTCCGGGGCGTGCTGGAGGCGACCGCTGAAGGCGTGATCTGGGTAGCCGGGACGGCCGGCATCGGTAAATCCAGCCTGCTGGCGCGGATCGCCCAGGACTATCTGGAAGCGCCACCCTCCCATATGTGGGTGTTGCCTTACTGGTTCGATGCCGGCGACGCGCGGTGCCAGCGCGAGATGTTTCTTCGCTTTGCCATCGAACGGTTGCGAGACTGGCTCTGCGTCGCACCCCCGGACGCGGGCCAGGACCCGCCCAAGCCGCTGATCCAGTTGCGCACGCTGCTCCAGCAAGGCCACGGTCAGCGCGTCGTCTTCATCCTCGATGGGCTGGATGAAATCACGAGCCGCGATCGTCATTTTGCCCGCGATATCCCGCTCAGTTTACGCCTGCCCGGCGTGGTCTGGCTGTGCGCGGGGCGACCGGAACAGGGCTTGTCTGAGCAGTTCAATCCGGAGATCGCACATCATCCCTTCCCGAACGGGTTGCCGCCGATGCGTGAGGGCGATATTCGAGAAATGTTGCTGAACAATCTGACGGGGGAGTTGTGTAAACGGCTGATCGGTCATGATCAAGAGCGTGGTGAGCAAGTAAAAAATCCGTTCATCGACAAGGTTGCTAAGGCCGCGCATGGCCTGCCGTTGTATGTGCGCTATGTGATTAACGATATTTGGGCGGGCCGTTACCGCCTGCTCGATGCGGGCGAACGCTTGCCGCCCAGTTTGAACGCTTATCATGAAGAACATTTACGGCGTTGTAGCGTGAGCAGCTTGCACCAAGTCCTGACGCCTATCGTGGCCTTATTGGCGGTGATGTATGAAGAACCGACCGTGGACATTCTCGCGGCGTTGCTGCGGCAACGCACATTGATTCCCGCCGGCGAACGGGGACTCGCGTTGGTGCAGGAGGGATTGAACGCGCTGGAGTCCATGATCAAGCGTAAGCGAGATGAGGACGGACAAATTTACTATGCCTTGCATCATCACTCGTTACGCCAGCATATCCAGAACAGTCCACCTACACGTCAGGCAGTGGAAACGGCGCGGGAATTTTTGGGCGATGCGGCGCTGCAAGTGAAGCCGGATGCTGCGGCGCATTATCTTTATCGCTATGGCATTGATCATTTGGTCGAAGAAGAAATGGGGCGGCACCAAGACGCCTTACGCTTGCTGACACGATTTGATTATCTGATGGCGCGGTTTCACATCTTGCAGGACACTCCAGTAGCAGCAGATCTGCGTATTGACTGGCAAACCTACCTGGAAACGGGTGGAGTTTTGGATGATGAAGCGCGGATTTGGCAAGCATTTTTCCGGGAGAACGAGCATATCCTGCGGCGCGGGGATGAAGACTGGCCTGCCTATAAGATTTTACTGCAACTGGCCATCGAACATGCGGATGATAGCCCGATTACGCAACAAGCCGAAGCATGGCTGGCGCAACCCGGGAATTGTGATTGGGTGTGGCTGCGGAATCCGTGTCGGCCAGAGCATGTTCCCTTTAATCCCGTAGTACAAATCTTTGAAGGTCATGCTGATACGGTTAATGGCGCACTGGAACTCAGTGACGGGCGTATTTTATCCTGGTCTGAAGACTGTACGTTGCGAATTTGGGATCGTGATGATAGCAGTCGTTTTATTGAATTAAAAGGACATACTCGTGCGGTCACTGGCGCGAAGGAATTACCCGATAATCGTATTATCTCATGTTCTAAAGATGGTACTTTACGATTCTGGGACAGCACGACAGGCTATTTATTAGAAGAGTTATATTTGAATGAAAATGAATTATCTGGTGTCGATATATTGCCTAATGGAAAAATAATTTTCTATACAAACAAATATCTACTCAAACTTATAGATATTGATGGAAAAATTATTAGTCTAAATAAATCAAGTGAGCATATACATAATTTCAATGTATTGCCGGATAATACTATTGTTTCTTGGAACTACCAGCAATATTATTGTTGGAATGGTGAAACGGGAGAACAGGTTTCGAGAGACGAAAATATGTTGAAAAATATTCGAGAAAATAAAGAAATTACATCAAAATTTGATGATAATGTCTTAGAAATTTTGAGTTCTCTTGCCGAAGATTTTTGTTATCACTCCTCTTTAGAAAAGATATACACATTATCAGATCAATATAAAATATTAGAATTAGGTTTTGGTGCGTTATGGCTTCTCGATTATAGAAATATGAATGTTGTACTCAGACAAGTCTATAATGAAAAAATTAGTGGGATAGAAATTTTATCAAAAAATGATATTCTAATTTGGGAAGATAAATATGTTCGGATATTGCATATTTCATCTAATTTGCCATTAGTAGAATACCAGGAAATAGGAAAATATATATCTCAAGATGACGATAAAAGAACAGCAACAAATGTAAAGCGACACTTTGCGGAAGAGCAAAATGTTAAACTATTAGAAAATAATCGTGTGCTATCTTGGGACTATGCCACTATGGGTATTTGGGACAGTGACACGGGAAAAAATATTTCAGTATACCTTTTTAATCCAACCTCTGATGATGTACTTTCAATATTAGATGTTGAAGTACTAAATAACAGACTATTTCTATTGCAATCTGGTGGTGGTTACTATTTGTTCAATGACAACAGCTTTTATGAAATAATGGCAACAAATTTTATTCAACTTCCCGATCAAAACTTTGCTTGCATTTATTTTAATAATCAAATAGCAATACGTTGCGGAAGAAGCGGTAAAATTATAAATCAACTAAAGGGGCACCTAAAACGAATAAATGATATAAAGTTGCTGCCTAACGAACAAATTCTTTCATGGTCAGAAGACTGCACATTACGTCTATGGGATTTTACAACCGGTGAGTGCATAAAAGTAATGCAAGGTCATATAGATACTATTAATGGAGTCCATATAGTATCAAACGAGCGTATTGTTTCATGGTCAGAAGATCGCACATTGCGTCTATGGGATTCTACCACTGGCGAATGTATAAGAGTTATGCGAGGTCATAAAAGTGCTATTACAGGAGTACATCTATCAGATGAATATATTTTCTCTTGGTCCGGGTCTGAAGATATTTGGTGTTTATGGGATGTGATTACCGGGCAATTCACAAACAGCATAAATGTTATGGATAAACATATTGATATTATTATAAAAACATATCTTTTACCAAATGAATTTATTCTGTCAATTTCGAAAGATGGAGTTCTCTGTTTGTGGAGCATTAAAAGTTGTGATTTTATTGAAAATATAGTAGTTAAAGGGAATGATATACACAATGTTATTGAATTAACTAATGGTAATTTTTTGGTTTCAATAAAAAATTTAGAGTGTTATGAGTCATTAAGTAATACTGAATTATGTATTATTAGCAAAACAGAAAAAAGATTTACTGCTACAATTCCAAGCTACTACGATCAAAAAATTGAAACATTAGATGATGGCAACTTCATTCTTTGGTCTAATTATAGATCTAGCTTTAGTTCAAAGATTGTAAATGGATTTACGGGGAAAATTATTAGTACTCTGGCTGATAAAGAAAATTATATAGAAAAAATTTATATTGAAGATAACAATATTCTTGTCCTCATCAATAATGAGCATTTCTGGACCGTAAAATTTTTTTATTGTGATGAAAATTATATAGAAAATGAAGAAAAACGCATCTTAGTATATAAAGATGATTATTATATATGTAATGAACTTTTTTATTCTTTATTTGGTGTTAAAATGATAAATCACGAATCAAATGATAGAGCAGTTAAAATAGTTGAGTTCAGTATCTATTGGCACGCAGACTGCGTAATTAAATACAATATTATGTCCGATGACGGAACCTATATCGTCTCCACCGCCGATGGGCGAATCGTTTGTCTCAAGCTCTATCGAGGGGCAAGCCGCATCACCATTGATGAACTTGCAGATGATTACGATCAATCATAGTAGCTATTGATTTATTTGATCTTTCACAAAAAATCATCGATTTTTTAAAAATTCCCCCTCGTCCCTCGTTGATGTTGTAGAGAGCAAAACCAACACCGAGGCCCACGCTCATGTACAAATGGATCAAGCTAGCGATTGACCTACTATTTCTCCTGATCAGTGGAACGATCCTGACTTATCTTTACCTGCTGAATCAGTCACGCCCGATCGACGGCCCCAACAAGATGCTGTCGGCGACGCCATCCATCGTGCAGGTCAAGCAGAATGCCGGGCCGCCAACGTCGGGCACGATTGCCGCAGACCTTCTCGTCAACATTCCGCTTCTCATGGAGATCGAGCTTGATTGATCGCGCCACGCTGCAACAGGTGATCGAACGCGCCGAGCGGATTTTTCTAACGCCACGACCACAGTATGCTTGGCAGGGGATCGTCACCGGGGTCGAGGTTAGCGATTCTCGCGGCGGCACACAAAAGCTCGCCGCCGTCAGTCAGAATACTTGGCGCGGTTTTCACAAGATCAACAAGGAATTCCCCGGCGCCGCCGAGGGGTTTCGCGGCTATTGGCTCGAAAATGGGGTGCGGTTTCTGCGCGAACTGGGCGACGTCGGGTCTGAAACGGATCTGGATGCGCTGGTGGATCGGGTTGGAGAAGCCGTGAAAGCCCGACTGACCAACATCCGGCCCACGATGCTGCGTTCGTACAACAAAATCCGCAAGCCATTGGACTTGTACGTCGAACATGGAGTAGCGATGGCCGGCGAACTGGCCGAAGTCCGGTCGCGGTTGGTGCCCTGGTTGCGCCTGCCGCTGGACAGCCAAATGTTCCAGTTGCCGGACCTGTTCTCCGATGGGGATTTGCGGCGACTGCATCTATCCCGGCAATCGACCTACCGGGAGGTCGATTCCATCGATCAGTATCACGCCCTGCAACTACTCGTGAAGAATCGCACCCGCGAATTCAGTGCGCTGGCCGGTCTGCCCTTCCACCCCATTTACTTCGATTTGTGGTGGAACGACCGTCATCGCCGTTCGGGCGGCAACCTGTTTGAGGTGAATCTTGGTTAGCATTCAAAGCGTGGCAACGTGGAGACCGCGGGCATGAGCGACTGGCTGGCCGTCGGCGATGAAACCGGCAACTGGGACGAACTGCACAACCCCGGCGCGTTTCTGGGCGTGGCACTGGTCATGGGCCGCATCGAGGACTGGCGAGAGGCATTGGCAGAGAAGCTCGGCGACCAGCGAATCCAGGAACGACTGCAAGCACCGCCCCGGCATCTGCCTTCCGAGTTCCGAAAACCCGGCGGCCATCACTTATTCGACACGCTCAACTGCTGGAAAGCCCAAAAACTTGAGGGGGACTGGTCCCTGGCCGAGCCTGGGAACGATCCACTGCGCCAAGAGGTATTTGCCACCCTGCGCTGGCTGGCCGAACATCCCAACCTCGCCACTTTGGGGCTCTGGCTCAAGGGTACGGACATGCGGCGGGACCTGTTTCGCAGCGGCGATCCGGCCGTGGCACTGGGTCGGGCCTACGGTTTGCTGGCCGCCCTCACGCTGCCGTTCCTCAACCCATCAGATCGCTTGCTGGTACACCCGGGCTTGCGGTCCGAGGCCGCGTACTCCCCCGCGAAGCAGCGGGCCGCTGTCGCCAAAGATCAAAAAAATGCCGATTCCCGCTCGCACGGCGACACGCGCAGTACTATTTCGGTGTTGGTCGAGGAAGGACAGCGCCACCGCGATGCCTGGCGTGGCGGTGCCATCGCCGTTCTTGAAGCGGGCACGCTGGATCATCTGCGAGGACTGTGCGAGCCGTTGCAACAAGCCTGGCTGCCCAACGCCGTCCTCAACGCCATGGCCGATCTGGGCGCGGGCCTGCTACGCCTGTCCTGCCAGCCGGGAACCGCGCGGTTTAGCCTGTGCCGTGATTCCTCCTGGAATAACGCGGTGTTTCATTCGCTCGAGGAGATTACCTCATGAAATGGCGCATCGACCGCACCCTGCACGCGCCGGCGTCCGCGTTGCCGGTCGGGAAACGCACTTGGCCCTGCGTGCTCGCACTGGGGAGCCCGCGGTTCGCGCTGCAACCGGCTTCGGCCGAAGACGACCTCTCGCGCACCCTCGGAGATCTGCTCGGTGAGGCGGCTTTTTCGGTGCGCTGGGCCTCCGAGCCAGCGTGGGAGGATCGCCCGCCGCCGCCTTGGCGCGGCTATCTGACCGACGCGGATCCGACGGCGATGGTCGGTGCCCATCTCGGCTACGGCGAAATCGCCTTGACCCTGCGGCTGTTGCCACTCAGCGAGTGGCGGCGACGGCAACCCCTGGATGGGACCGAGATCGGCGCGGCACTGCAAGCCGGTGGTCCCCTGCCACAGCGGCTGCGTGAGGCCTTCGCCTTCGCTCTGTTCGAACCCAACGGTCCCTGGGATCCCGATGACGAATTGCTGATGGGTTGGACCCAGGCGGTGCGCGCCACCCTGCATCAGCGTCGGTCATTCACGCAGGTTCTACGCCCGGCCTCCCGCTGGCTGGCATGGGGCTATCGTCTGCTGGAGGTCGTTTCAAACTTGCGCGCCACGCGCCCCACCTTCACCGAAATCGAGACCGACTGGCAA
Organism: Candidatus Competibacteraceae bacterium; assembly: GCA_027492875.1. Lineage (GTDB taxonomy): Bacteria > Pseudomonadota > Gammaproteobacteria > Competibacterales > Competibacteraceae > Competibacter. Next base: position 56,424 of record JAPUDV010000076.1, read on the forward strand.
GCGTTGCAACCCCCGGGCGATGAATCGTTGCCCCACATGTTCGCCGTGGTGTACTGGGGAGAAGGCGCTTACCGGCTGCTCGAATGTGGAGATACTGCCGGGGCGGCCGACGCTCTGGACCGGCAGACCACCGCCGCTCAAGCCCTGATCGCGGTGCTGCCCGATTTGGCGGACACCTTGGACGGCGGCCTGTGGCGGCATCACTTGGGGCAACTGGCCTACTACCGGGGCGACTTCCCGGAGGCGCTGCGCCAGTTTCAGCAGGAATGGCGGCTGCAGGCCCAGCGCCCGCTGACCAGCCTCCGGGGGCGGTTGCAGCGCAGCTTGGGCAACGTGCTGACCGACCTGGGTCTGCTGGCCAGCGCCCGGCGGCTGACCGAGGCTGGTCTGGCCCAACAGCGGGTCCGCGACGACCCGGAACTGTTCAAGACCTTGGGCCGGCTCGCTGAAATCCGGTTGCGGCAGGGGGACTACCCCACGGCCCGCGCCGCCTACGAGGAATCTTGGCAGCGGCAGCAGCCGGATCAGCGCGAAGGGCGCACCGCCGTCTATCTCGGTCATCTGGCCCTGCTGGAAGAGTACCCGGACGAGGCCGACACTTGGTACCAGAAGGCGGAACAGGCCGACCGAGCGCGGGGGATCGTGTTCAATCCCTATCTGGTGATGGGCCGCATCGCCCTAGCCTGGCGGCGGGGCGACCGGAGCGAGATTCAGCGGTTGTGGGACTTTCACCAAAACGAATTGGACGCCCTGCGTGACGAAAAGGTGCTACCGGCGGCGGTGGCGGCCTTGACCGTTGCGCTGGACACCGGCAATCCCAAATTGGCTGGCCAGTACGTCGAACGCCTGTTGAAGAACCAGTACCTGTTGGAAGCCCTCTACTCGCTGGCGCGCTGCGTGGCCATTCCCAGTGCGGTGGCGTCCTGGTTGCAACAGATCGCCGCTAGCCTTCGGGCATGGCAGGCCGCCCTGGACGAAGCCGCTCGCGACATCGGCGACCTGAACCCGGACGAGGACGGCGCGCCCGGTCAGGTGGTGGCGCGGATCGAGCAGGCGCAGGCGGCCGATGACTGGCAACCGCTGGCGACCGATCTGGCACGGGCGTTTCCGATGAACCTGCTGGACGTTCCGGACAATCCGGCCGATCGCCCGTCCGGTCGGTAAACGCGCGCGGCACGGAGGGATGCAATCGGTCTGGTAGGCAATCCGCTCCAGGGTCGCTCGGGGATTTCAAGACCGGGGGATCGGCTTCGGCGCGGCCGCCCGGTCATCGACGGGGCGTCGGATAATCCGACCGAAGTTTTCTTCCCTGCGCTGCTCGATTCCCAACCATGCCATCTCCTTGCCGCGTCCTATGATGATCGCCACTCCCGCTGATGCACAGCGTGCGAGGAGAGAATCGACCTCAATACCGCACGGCGAAGCTGGCGCTTTCCCGATAGTGCAGCGTGCGCTTGTCGTACATCTTGGTGGTGGCGATATGCCGGTGCCCGACGGAGGCCTGCACCGCCTCGATCGGGCACTTGCGATCCAGGGCCTCGGTGATGAAGGTGGCGCGGGCGCTGTGCGGGGTAACCCCGAGCGGCAATCCGGCGTCCCGCGCATGACGGTGAAACAACTTGGCTATCTAAGCCCATCCCCTCGAAAAGGTAAAAATTAGCTCTTGCTAATATTCCAGGTGCCTCTCTGGCCCTCCGGAATCCAGAGATCGGAGTCTCTGGAGACTACTCCTTGCCCAGCAGCTCCCCTTGGATCGGTTGACTCTCGATCAAGTTCGGCTCCCTTCTCAACTCGCCTTCGATGATCGAGGACAGGAGACCGTAACTGACTTTCCATCGCATCGCGCCGACCAGCACACCCGCTGTTTTCGGGTCCAGTTTGATCACCTCGCCGAATTGCTCGTTGCCCTTGCGATCCTTGAAGGCCACTTTGTCGCCAACCTTCAGGCTGTTTCGGTCGAACTTGCCGCTCGAATTCGAGATCGCGACATCAGCGCGATCAAGGTTGATGAGGTAAAAGGGGATGTTCCAGAGTTCCCCGTCGTGACGATTCTTGACCAAGACCTTCGTCCTTTTCAGCTCGACAATGGCCGCCTCGATCAGTCGGTTCTCATCCGCCTCGAAGTACTCGATATCCTGCCCCACCCTCAACGAATTCTTGATCTGCCTGGTTCTGGCGGGATCTTCCAGACTGCGGCGAATGGCTTGCTGCAGGCGATAGAGCTCGAACAGGGAAGCCCTGTTCAGCGCTTCGAGGATCTGGGAATAGTTCATGCGATGCGCTCGCTCCCACCGGCATGGGCCTTCTTGTGCTTGGCCAGGTAAGAGAAGAAAGTCCGTCGTCCGACGCCGGCAACCGCGCAGGCCTCGGCGGCGGTCTTCCCCGAGTTCTCATACAGGATTCTGGCGTTCTCGAGCTTTTTCGCATCGGTCCGCGGTCGCCCGCCGGTCTTTCCTCGGGCCCTCGCCGAGGCGCGACCCGCTGCAGCTCGCTCGGCGCGCAGTTCCCGCTCCATCTGGTGGATGGCACCCATCATCGACAGGAAGCAGCGCCCCGTGGCGCTTGCAGTATCGATGCGCTCGCGCAATGACACCCAATCGATCCGGCGTTGCTGGAGTGTCTTGGCCGTTTCCAGCAGATCCAGCAGCGAGCGCGTCATGCGGCTGAGCTCGGTGACCACCAGGGTATCGCCGGAACGCAGGTAAGCCATCATCTGTTCCCAGCCGGGCCGGTCTAACCGCGATCCGGTCATCCGGTCGGTAAAGATCTTCTCGCAACCGGCCTCGCGCAGCGCATCCATCTGCGAGTCGAGATTCTGACCCTGGCTGCTGACACGGGCGTAACCGATTCGATTTGCTGATGGTGTCGTGGTGGGCAAGGTGCTGGCCCGGATGGTGCAAAAAACTGTCGTGCCTGTAGTATAAATGCACGATGATTACAGCAACAGTTTTTGCACTGATCCAGACGGGAGAAGACGCGCGCTCGGACGGCATGGAGCCGCCGTGCAAGAAGTGTACTTTCTGCACTCCCTGAGCCTCGCCGTCCGATGGCCGCCGATTCGCGCCGCCTGTCGATCCTGACCGCATCGGAGATCGACGACCTCTACGGCCTGCCGCGTTTCACCGAGGACGACCGGCAGCTCTATTTCGAGCTGAGCCCGGCGGAGCGGGAGGCCGTGGATGGCGTGCACACCACCTCGGCCGCCGTCCATCTCGTTCTTCAGCTCGGCTACTTCAAGGCGAAGCGGCGGTTCTTTGCCTACGAGCACACGGCGGTGCTCGAGGATCTGCAACACATCCTGCGGCGTTACTTCCCCGAGCGCGACCTGGATACCGTCAAACTCCTGTCCAAGCCAACCCGCCTCGGTCAGCAGGAGATCGTGCTCGGCTTGTTCGCCTATCGTCTGTGCGACGCCGCCGCCCGAGCGGATCTGGAGCGCAAGGCACAGCGAGTCGCCATGCTCTCGACGCAGCCGGTCTATATCCTGCGTGAGGCGCTGAAGTATTTGGAACAGCAGCGCCTGGTCGCACCGGGGTATAGCTTTCTGCAGGATCTGGTCGGCCGGGTCGTCTCCGGTGAGCGCCAACGACTCACGCAGCTGCTCGAGCAAGCCCTGACACCAGAGGTGCGGCGGCAACTGGACGACTTGCTGGAGGCGGACGAAGGCATCTACCGCATCCGCGCGCTGCAACGCGAGGCCAAGAGCTTCGCCTACATGGAGCTGCACCAGGAGGTCGAGCGTCGCCAAGCCTTCGAGCCGTTGTACCGGTTCGCGCACGAGTTCCTGCAGACCACTAGCCTATCCAACGAGAGCGTCAAATACTACGCTTCCCTGGTGCCGTTCTACACCATCTACAAGCTGCGGCGCATGGCCGTGGCAACGACGCGTCTGTATCTACTGTGCTTCGCCCATCAGCGCTTTGGCCAGATCAACGACAATCTCACCGACGCGTTCATCCATCTTGTCGATCAGTATGAGAAACAGGCCAAGCAGGCCGCCAAGGAGGCGGCACGGCAGTCGCTGGATGAGGCGAGCGAGCACCTGAAGTCCGCCGGAGCGGTGCTGAATCTCTTCGTCGACCCCTCCATCCCGGCCGAGGTCCCCTTCGAGCAAGTGCGAGCACAGGCGTTCGACCTGCTCGAGCCCGAGCGATTCGAGCAGGTTTCAGCCTATCTGCGCGACGTCGAGTTCGACAAGGCCGCCAGTGAATGGGCGCACTACAAGACCCTGTCGACGCACTTCAAACGGAATCTGCGCCACCTGTTCGCCGCCCTGCAGTTCGCCGGCAGGGTCGAGGATGCCCCATTGATGGAGGCCGTGGTTTTCCTGCAGGCTCTGCTACGCAGCGGACGCGCACCGCGGCGCGTCGATCCGGCCACCTTCCCCACGGCGTTCATACCGAAGACCTTGCGCCGGCACCTGTTCGTCGAGACGGACGATGCCCCGAAGAAGAAGCGCCTGCAGATCGACCTCTATGAGTTTCTCGTCTACCGCCTGGTGCATCACGCCTTGGAGGCGGGCGACCTGTATGTGGCGGACAGTACCGAGTTCCGCCGCTTCGAGGACGATCTGATCAGCGACACCCGCTGGCAAGATAAGGACGCGGTGCTGCGCGAGGTCGGCGCCCCGATGCTCACAGCCCCGATCGAGGAGACCCTGGCGGCCTTCCGCAAGGAGTTGAACGCCAAGTTCGAATCGGTCAATGAGAACATCGACAGCGGTCGGAACAAACACATCAAGATCACCGGCGCCGGCGAGAAACGCCGCTGGACACTGAGATCCCCCGGCATCGAGCAGCCGACCGAGAGTCCCTTCTACAGCCGGTTGCCGGTGATCGGCATCGCCGACTTGCTGTGGTTCGTCGCCGAGAAAACGGGGTTCATGGACCGCTTCACCCATGTCCTCGACCGCTACGTCAAGTACGAGTCCGATGCCCGGAACATCCTCGCCTGTATCGTCGCCATGGGCACTAACATGGGGCTGTGGAAGATGGCCGAAGTCTCGGGACTCGGTCATCCGTCACTGGTGAGCGCGGCGCGCAATTACCTGCGCCTCGAGACCCTGCATGTGGCCAACGACGCGTTGACCAACGCCATCGCCGCGCTGCCGATGTTCCGCCAGTACGACATCCGCGACGAGCTGCACTCCAGCAGCGACGGTCAACGCCTCGAGACCCAGATCGAGACCATCAACGCCCGACATTCGAGCAAGTATTTCGGCCTGAAGAAGGGGGTGAGCTCCTACACGCTGGTGGCCAATCATGTGCCGATCAACGCCCGGATCATCGGCACTCACGAGCATGAGAGCCACTTCGTGTTCGACCTGCTGCACAACAACACCACGGACGTCAGGCCCGAGCGCCACTCCACCGACACGCACGGCACGAACCAGGTCAACTTCTGGATTCTGCGTGTGTTCGACTACCTGTTTGCGCCGCGTTACCGCAATCTTCGCAAGAAGACCGAGCGCCTGGTCGGATTCCGGCATTCGAAGCACGATGCCGACAGCCTCATCAAGCCGTCGCGCAAGGTGCTCGAGTCGCTGATCTGCAGCGAGTGGCCAAATATTCAGCGGATCATGGCGTCACTGGCGCAAAAAGACGTGACACAAGCGACCATGGTGCGGAAACTGAATGCCTATGCCCGGCAGAACCGGACCAAGAAGGCCTTGGCGGAACTCGACAACATCTGTCGCACCCTCTACATCCTCGACTACATCGACGGCGTCGTGTTGCGCCAGAGCGTGCAGAAGGCCCTGAACCGTGGCGAGGCCTATCACCGTTTCCGCCGCGCCATCGCCTACGTCAATTCCGGCAAGTTCCGGGTGAAGACCGAATCCGAACAACAGATCTGGAGCGAGTGCTCGCGGCTGATCGCCAACGCGGTCATTTACTACAACACCGCGTTGCTGTCGCGGATCTACGAGCAAAAGCAAACCGCCGGCGACGTGGAGGCCCTTGAGATTCTCGGGCATATTTCGCCCGTCGCCTGGCAGCACATCAATCTGTTCGGACGGTTCGAGTTCACGCATACAGGGTCGGGCGTCGATCTCGACGCGCTCGCCGAGCGCTACAATGATCCAGACTTCTGGGAGCGAGCACTGCGAGAAGAGGGACTGGACGAGCAAGTGTATTAGCGTCAGCTAATTTTTACCTTTTCGAGGGGTTGGGCTCAGATAGCCAAGACCGGAACGTCGGGTGAATAAATCGCCCAATCGCTCGATTCGGGCCGTTGCTGTTTTCGGTGCGCCGCGTACATGGGGTCACCGACCAGGGTCTGATAGAGCGCGCTGGATCGACACAACACTTCTTCCTGCGCCAGCGCGCCGCAGCGAAAACCGCCACCCGGATTTTTCCCATTGGCGAAGTTGAGCGCCAGGGGGCGCAATCCGCGCTCGACGAGCCGAAGCGATGCCTTCAAGGTGGTTTCATTGCGGACCTGAATGTGCGTTTCCGTGGAGGGACGGTGTTCGACGGCGGGTAGCGGGGCATCCGGGGGGAGACTCCGCTTGGCGGCGCACGCTGCGGCCACCGCGTCACGCCAATCGACTTTGGCGCCGGTCCCATCGATGTAATACCCTTGGCAGGCCGCTTCCACCGCGGATCGACCGAGTGCGCTGGCCACCCCTCGGGAGAGGTTTAGCGCGCGTTGCCGGGCGGCGGCCAGGTCCGCTGAATCCAGGCAATGCAGCACATTGAACGGATTGGTTTTTTCGATCATGGGCTTGCTTGGGTGAGCGGGGGTTGCGCGCGGGTTGACACCATGCGCACCGATTCGACCCAGGAATCACATCGGGGGTGGACTGTACGAATCATGGTCGTGGTGACTGTCATGACGACTGTCATGACTGCATACCCAAGCGGCATCGGTATGCGGGTTGTGATCTTGCGCCATTCGCGGGAATGCTTCCGAATCCTCCACCGGTTCAGCATGATGGGCTGAGGAGTGATGCCGATGTCTCCCAGAGTCGCCCAATAACCTTAAAATAACGACGATGATGCCTACCACCAGGATCAGGATGAGAAAAGGACCGAAGGACATGGAAAGCCTCCTCAACGTTTTTCGTAACTACCTACTGCCTCATGCCATTGTGGCAGCGAGGGGCGAAAATAACTCACGCAACCGGGCAAAGACGCCCTCGCCTTGTTTGCGCAAGGTGGAGATGATGGCCTGAAGGCGAGCATAGACGTAGGCCCCCTCAACGGTGCGAAACCCACCGCTGACCTTGAGTTTCACCTTGGCAGGGCGTAAGTCGCGTTCCGCCTGGTTATTGGTGAACGGAACTCCTGCGTCCAAGGCAAAGGCGAGAACCCCGTCTTGGTGCGTTCGCAAGCGGTCCAGAAGGTTGCGCCCTGGCGTTTGCTTGGGTTTTCCCCGTGGGTTCTGTTGCATTAATCGCGTTGAGCACAACATATAGTGGTCATCATTGAGCGATAGCGACCACAGGCGGTGTTATTGGAAATTAATGCAACAGAGCCGCAGATATTCGTTCGAACTGGCGCTCGAACCCCATCAACTACGCCTCTTGCGGTCGGCTTAGACGGATCGTTGGATTTTTCGCCAACTCTAAATGAACCCCTTTACCGGCCGTCGTCCGCTTCAATTCCTGACGAGATAATAGTTGTAGAACAAGATATCGATATCCTGGATCTGGTTCAGGTCGAGCATCGTCTCGCCCCCGCTACCGATGGTGGGAATCTCAAGGGTCCAGTTACTAACGGCCGGCGACATCTCATGGAACTCCCTTTTACGGAGCGATTCCAGCAAAACGTCAGGATTCTCGATGACCATCGCATTGATCGATATGCCGAAAGTGTCCTTGGAGCGAAATTCTAACTGGCCGGTATTGGAATTAGTTGAGGAGTACCAATAGCGCGCCGGATAGGTCGTCATCTCGCCAGTCACACGGTCCGGGCGTGCCGGGTCAATAACACTGCCTCGCTGCTCGTTGCGGATGAAGGCAGTGCCACTCTGCTCGAGGCGCACAAGCAGCTCTCTGTGCGATGTCTCGGCATTGATCGAGACGGCAACCCAGTTCATCTTCTCATTCCAGCGATCAGGCGAGAAGAAGGTTCCCGTTAGGTTGGGCTTGGCTGTGCTAAACTGTAGGCGCACTACCTGCCTGTTGGTCCCCCAAGCTGGCGCTACATGGGGCGCGTTCCTCAGATAGCTGTGGAACGCTGTCAGTGCATCCACCTGCTGGCCGGTTGCGGGGTCAAGATGTGTGAGGGGCCTGTTGCTGTAATCGAGTTGTCGATAACCCAAGAAATCCTCCCGTAAGGAGAACTTTACGAATTGCTCGCCGTGACGGGTACCCAGATTATGTGTCTGGTCGTAATTCCACATTGCTACGGCCATGTTGGCCAGTTCTTCGGCATTACGCAGCTTGAACACCGTATCAGCACTGTAGCCGTCGTAGGTCAGATTGTTGTTGTTCCATTTGTATTCCAGGGCACGGGCGATGATGAAAACCCAGAATTGAGCCTTATCGAAGGCTTGGCGAGCACTCAGGATGTCTTTGTTCATAATGATGCGATGAGTAGGATCAGCAAAATACCGCTGACCAAGCTCACTATTCGCTTCGGCCCATTCCGCCTCCAGGTAGGACTTCTCGTCAAGCAGGGCTTGGAGTCGGCCAACATCCTGAGTAAGTAAGATACTGGCCTCAAGCGAATCGATCGATAGGATCGACATTCGGAGCAACAGATTCTTAACTAGAGCAGCGCTGTTGACCTCATCGGTCTGACCATTCAGGCCGGTAATCTCAGCAGATTGCTGGGCGTTCAGGCGCTCTTTCTGGGCGTTTATTTCGCCCTTCTTTAGCTCAGCACCGGCTTGAACCGCGCCATTAACGGCGTGCGTAACAGATGTCCAAAACGTACTTGTAGAAGTTGCTCCTGCTATTGCTGCGGCTGCTGCTCCTCCTGTTGCTAGTGTTGCTGTTACTGCTGCTCCTGCTATCATTGTTGTTACTGCTGCTGCTGTTGCATTTGCAAGCGCCTGCCCTGCATTGATCTGGCCTATCTCCTTTGTCAACTGTGCTTGCTTATCTCCATATTTTACATAGGTATGGGCTATTAGATTATTGGTTCTGCTCTCCCTGCCGCGCCGCTCGATCTCAATCTCGATCTGCCTGTTGAGGTTGGTGATTTCCTGCGCGTTCCTTCTAATACGAGACTTTGCCAATTCGATGTTCTGGAGCTGATGGTAAATTTCACTACCCGTATTGTTTTCCGGGGTATGGTAGCAAGATCTTGGGTCCGGCGGGTCGGGATAGGGACAGCCGGCAATGGCCCTTAGCCGATCAGCAAACTGGCGGCGGTGTGAAAGCAGAGTGTCGCCGATGGTGTCTTGGGATTGCCGGAAGGTCCTATAAGAATTCCTTGCCGCAATGTGCTGGGTCCTGGCTTCTCCGATTACCCCAGTGAGGCGGTCTCTAGTACCTCCACCAAGAAAGTGTTGCTTGAAATAATCGAAAGTACTGCCCGCTTCGTTCTGCACGAGAACGAGAAAATCCGGGTCGAGGCCCAGCGGATTGGCTTTCCCAGTCAGGAAACTCTTGATGCCATTCAGACCAGTAAGTGCCTGGTTCCACCCAGCGCGGGCTTCTTTGAGGCCGGAACCATCGACGTTTGTCAGATCAATCTCTTGCAACGGGCCATTGAGTAGTACCTGAAAATCCGTATAGCCGTGCTGCTGGGCCTCATCCACGATCTTCTTGGCCTCCTCCCGATCACCTGGATCACTCCGCAGCGCCAGGAGCTTGGCAAGCTTGGCCGCCACCCTGGCAGAGTCTCGCTCGATCTCAAATAGCAGGACCAGGTCCTTATAGCCGGGGCGTTGGTGCATAAATACTCTTCTGGACTGTCAAAGTCGTTAGGAATCC
>JAPUDV010000077.1 GCA_027492875.1 Candidatus Competibacteraceae bacterium
CCGGTTCGGGAGCGGGAGCGGGAGCGGGAGCCTCGGGCTTCGGTTCGGCGACCGGCGAAGCCGGTTCAAGCGCGGCCGGCCGTGGCAGGGGAAATACGGCCAAGTGGCTGGCGCTCGCCCCCGCCGTCGCCAACGGTTCCGTCACCTTCGCCGGTCTTTCCCCGGCGGACGCAATGTCCGCTTCCGCGCCGTTCGCCGCTGGCGCCGCCTGTTCCGCCGCCAGTTTCGCCGCCTGCTCCATCGCCAATTGCCTGGCCACCGCGGAACCGGTGAAATCGGCGATCTCCTGAAAAGTTGGAATCCGCAACAGGGCGCCGATTCGCAAACCATCGATTCCCGCCTTGGTAAAAGCCTCCGGATTGGCCTGAAAGAGAGCCTGCATCATCTGATCCCGGGTGATTCCGGGATCGGGTCGGATCTTAAGCGCAATCCCCCAAAGCCCTTCGCCGGGCGCGACCGGGCCATAAACATCTCCCGGCCGATAAACCCACCGCCCACCGGCGGACGACGATCCCTCTGCGGACGGTGCCGGCCCATTGGGGTACTGAATGGTTCTATTCACGACGATATCGGCCGAAGGCGGTTCGGAGGCGGGCTCATCCCCGGCGTCGGCGGGCGTGTCCAGCACTGTTTTGGTTCGACCGGCGGGTTGCCTGGCCAGCCGCTGGACGGGATCGAGCAACACGGTAAATTCCCGGAAAGTCTTGCCGCGCGGCCAGCCGAACTCCAACAGCAACGCCAGCGACGGTTCGTGGATGGGCTTGATCGACACCACCTTGACGTAAACCTTGCCTTCGGCATCGTACTGGATCGAAAAAACCAGATTATCCAAGGTCGTCCCCCGGTCGAGGCCGAATTCCTTGAACATCGTCGGCGACGCCACCTTGACGGAAATCCTGCCCAGTTCCTCCGGCGACAGCATCGGCAGAGGAATCCTGGCGTCGAACAACTGGTTCAAGGCCGAATCGACCTGGATCTCCCCGACTTCCAGCGCGAAAGCGCAAGCAGGTCCCAGCAGCAGCGAAGCCAACCAGCAGCGAAACACATTGCGAATCATGGACAAATCCTCGGGAATCGGGCGACGGCAGGGTGAAATCTGGCAAGTTTACGCCGATGCCGGCACGCGTTATCCCCCATATTCTAGAATGTCAGCTTAGGACGCTAACAGCCCGACCCCACCTGTCGGCCGGAATCCGCGACAATCACCGGACCACTCCCATGCCTCCCGATCACGATGGATTGCCAAACTCCGCCGAGCCGGCGCCCGCCAACGCCGGAGACACAGCGGCCCGCCTGCTGGCGCTCATGCGGGAGTTGCTGCTGGAAATCCGCCAGTCCGGGCGGGATTTGCCGGCGCTCACCCTGGACAGCCACGTCGATCGCGATCTGGCGCTGGACAGTCTGGCGCGCACCGAACTGCTGCGGCGGATCGAACACGTTTTTCGCGTGCAGTTGGACGAAAAGATACTGCTGGCGGAAAGCCCGCGCGATTTATTGGAATTGATCCTGCGGGCCAGCGGCCAAGCGATGGAGGAAACCGTGCTCGCGCCGGGCTGGCAAGCACCAGCGACGCAACCCGCAACCGCCGGTTTGCCGGACGGCGCCGAAACCCTGATCGACATGCTGGACTGGCATGTCGGGGTCCAGCCCGGGCGGGTGGTCATCCAGATTTACGGCAACGATGATCGGATCGACACCGCCTTTACTTACGCCGGACTGCGGCAACGCGCCCGGGCGGTAGCCACCGGATTGCGGGAACGCGGGCTGCAACCCCGACAGACCGCCGCCATCATGCTTCCGACCGGCCCCGAGTATTTCCTCGCTTTTTTCGGCATCCTGCTGGCGGGCGGCGTACCGGTGCCGATCTATCCGCCGGTGCGCCCCTCGCAGATTGAAGAGCATCTGCGCCGCCACGCCCGGCTGCTGGGCAACGCCCAAACCATGGCGCTGATCACCGTGCCCGAGGCCAAATTGGTGGCGCGGCTGCTGCAAGCGCAAGTCGAGGAACTGCGCCACATCGTCACGGTGGCGGAGCTGGAACAGGAATTGGCGGCGTGGAGCGACGCCCCGGTTCGCGGCCGGGATCTCGCCTTCCTGCAATACACCTCCGGCAGCACCGGCGACCCCAAGGGCGTGATGCTGACTCACGCCAACCTGCTGGCCAACCTGCGCGCCATGGGTTCGGTGGTGGCGGCCGGACCCGACGACGTGTTCGTGAGCTGGCTGCCGCTGTATCACGACATGGGCCTGATCGGCGCCTGCCTGAGCAGCCTGTACCACGGCTTCCCGCTGGTGGTGATGTCGCCGCTGAGCTTCCTGGCCCGGCCGGCCCGCTGGCTGCGGGCGATCCACCGCCATCGTGGCACCCTGTCCGCCGCGCCCAATTTCGCCTACGAACTTTGTGTGCGGGCGATTCAGGATCACGAAATCGAGGGGCTGGACCTGAGTTCCTGGCGGATGAGCTTCAACGGCGCGGAGCCGGTCAACCCGGCCACCCTCGAACGGTTCGTCGCCCGCTTCCGACCCCACGGCCTCCGGCCGGACGCCATGGCGCCGGTATACGGGCTGGCCGAGTGCTCGGTCGGGCTGACGCTGCAACCGCCGGGGCGGGGGCCGGTCATCGACCGGGTGCAGCGCGAGGTGTTCATGGCTGGCGGCCGGGCCGAACCGGCGGACGCCCACGAGGCCAGCGCCCTGCTCTTCCCCGCCTGCGGCCAGCCGCTTCCCGGCCATCAACTGCGCATCGTCGACGACCGGGGGCGGGAGTTGCCGGAGCGGCAGGAAGGGCGGCTGGAATTCCAGGGACCGTCGGCGACGGCCGGCTACTACCGCAATCCCGAAGCCACCCGGCGGCTGTTCCCGCACGGCGATGCCTGGCTGGATTCCGGCGACCGCGCCTACCTGGCCGGCGGCGATGTCTACCTGACCGGCCGGGTCAAGGATCTGATCATTCGCGGTGGGCGCAACATTTACCCCTACGAGCTGGAACAGGCGGTCGGGGAAATTCCAGGGATCCGCAAGGGCTGCGTGGCGGCGTTTGCCAGCGCCGACCCCGCCACCGGCAGCGAGCGGCTGGTCGTGGTCGCCGAAACCCGCGCCACCCAGCCGGAAGCCCTGGCCAAGCTGCGCCAGCAGATTCAGGGCGCCGGGGTGGACTTGCTGGGGATGCCGCCGGACGAAGTGGTGCTGGCGCCGCCGCATACGGTGCTGAAAACCTCCAGCGGCAAAATCCGCCGGGCGGCCATCCGGGAACTGTTCGAACGCAAGGCGCTCGGGCGCGGCGGCCGGGCGCTATGGCTGCAATTGACGCGGATCGCACTGACCGGCGGCTGGGCGCAAGCGCGACGGCTTTGGCGCGGCGCGCTGGAGCGCCTGTATGCGGCTTACGCCTGGACGATGTTCGGGCTGCTGGCGCCGACGGTGTGGCTGGGCATCATGACGTTGCCGAAGCTGGAATGGCGCTGGGCGCTCAGCCGAACCGCGACCTGGTTGCTGGCGCAACTTACCGGCACGCCGTTGACGGTGCGCGGCATCGAACATCTGCCGACCGGCCCCTGCGTGCTGGTGGCCAACCATTCCAGCTTCCTGGACGCCTACGTGCTGATGGCGGCTATCCCGCGCCGTTTTCATTACGTCGCCAAACGGGAATTGCTGGACAACCGCTGGGTTGGCCCCCCGCTCCAACGGATCGGCACGCTGTTCGTCGAGCGCTTCGACATGCAGCGCAGCGCCGACGAAGCGCGCAAGATCGCCGAGGCGGCGCACGCCGGCCACTCGCTCGGCTTTTTCCCGGAGGGCACCTTCAAGCGAATGCCGGGACTGCTGTCGTTCCGGATGGGTGCGTTTCTAGCGGCGGCGCGGGCGGGGACGCCAGTGGTCCCGGTCACGATTCGCGGCACCCGCTCGATGCTGCGGGCCGGCTCGTGGTTTCCGCGCCGTGGCCGGCTGGAAGTCCTGATCGAAGCGCCGGTTCAGCCGGACGGCGACGACTGGGCGGCGGCGGTGCGCGTGCGCGACCGGACGCGGGCGGCGATCCTGCGTCACTGCGGCGAGCCGGATTTGGGTGAATGAGCCATGCGCGCGTCCTGCTCATCGAGGATCTCCACGCCCGCTCCTCAAGCGCTAAAGAGCGAGCCGGACCGGTCACCGGGTCAGAATGGTGAACCAGCGACCCGTTTCCCAGAACTTTCTGGCATCCCCACGAACCGTGTCATCCCGCGATGGGGCTGCCTGCACCTCGGTTTCGGGACGGTGGCCGCCTTCGGTCAAGCGATCCGCCGTTAAATGATGAACCACTTGGAATCACTTGTACCCACCCGATGAACCAATCACCCTCTGGACTTTTTATCGTCGACAACAGCGAGCCCGACTGGAAAGTCCGTGACTATCTGGTCGAGTGGTGCGATCTCTCCAAGGCCATCGACATCGCCACTGGCTATTTCGAGATCGGCGCGCTGCTGGCGTTGCGGGAGAAATGGCAGGCCGTCGAGCGGATTCGGATTCTGATGGGTGACGAGGTGTCGCTGCGCACCAAGCGCGCCTTCACCGCCGGGCTGAGCAAAATCAGCCAGCGCCTGGACGCCAGCCTCGAAGCGGAAAAGATCCAAAACGACTTCCTGCAAGGGGTGCCGGCCATCGTCGCAGCGATCCACGCCGGCAAAATCCAGTGTCGGGTGTACCGCAAGGACAAGTTCCACGCCAAGGCCTATCTCACCCACGCCCGCGCGGCGGTGGTCGGCTCGTTCGGTCTGGTCGGGTCGTCCAATTTCACCCAGCCCGGATTGAGCGACAACGTGGAGTTGAACGTGCAGGTGCGCGGCCCGGAGGTAGGGCTGTTGCAGGCATGGTACGAGCAGCACTGGGAGGCCGCCGAAGACATCACGCCCGACATCCTGCGCACTCTGGAACGCCATACCGATCCGCACCCGCCGTTCGTGATCTGGTTCAAGGCGCTGGACGAATATTTTCGCGGTCAGGCGCTGACACCGGACCTGTGGGACCAGCAGGCATCCCGGATGTTTGGGGTGCTCGACCGGTACCAGCAGGATGCCTACCGCAATCTGCGGCTGATCGCCCGGCACTATCGCGGCGCGTTCCTGTGCGACGGCGTCGGCTTGGGCAAGACCTTCGTCGGCCTGATGCTGCTGGAACGGATGGTGGTCCACGAGGGCAAGCGGGTGGTGCTGTTCGCGCCCAAGGCGGCCCGGGAGGATGTGTGGGAGCCCGCCATCGAGCATTACCTGCCCCACCTGAACAGCAGCTTCGTCAGCTTCGTGCTCTACAACCACACCGACTTGCAGCGCCAGGGCAAGTGGCCGCGCGATCTGGCCCTGACCTTGCGCGACGCCGATGTAGTGATCATCGACGAGGCCCACCACTTCCGCAATCCGGGCGTCAAGGGCGAAGGCCTTAACGAACCCTCTCGCTACCGCAAGCTGCAAGGTTACCTGCACGAGGCCAGCACCCGGCCGAAGCAATTGTTCCTGCTGACCGCGACGCCGGTGAACAACTCGGTGCACGACTTTCGCCGCATGATCGAGCTGTTCACCGATAACGACGAGCGTTATTTCGCGCAACGGCTCGGCATTCACAGCCTGCCGCGCTATTTCAACGACCTGGAAAAGCGGATTCTCGGCAAGCTGCCAGCCCAGCAGCAGCTCGATCTGGAATTCGGCCCAGAAATCCTGGAAGCCGAACGGGCGCTGAGCGGCGATCTCATCTTCGCCAGCCTGGTGGTGCAGCGCAGTCGCGGCTACGTGAAGCGCAGCCAACAGCAACAAGGCGCGGCGGCGACCCTGTTCCCCGAGCGCGCCGCCCCGCAGGTGGCGCCCTACAACCTCAAGGCCACCTACGGCCGGCTGCTGGACAGCGTGGAACGGGCCTTCGACAAGAAGAGCCCGCTGTTCGTGCTGGGCATCTACTATCCGCTGGCTTATTGGAAGGGCGACCGGGACAGCCCGGATTTCAAGACGTGGGACGAGGGCCGGCAGAAGCAGGTGGTGATCCTGATTCGTACCTTGTTTCTCAAGCGCTTCGAAAGTTCCGCCAGGGCGTTTGAAGGCTCGTGCCGGCGGTTGTTGCTGAAGCTGTTGGCCTGGGTGACGGTCCACGCCGAATCCGAACACGACCGCCGCCGGCTGGAGCGCTGGAAACAGAAGAACGCCGAGCTGATCGGTTACGTGACCGACCATCAGAAAGAGCTATGGCCGGACGAGGCGGAAGACGATCAGGTCGAGGAGGTTTTGACCGAAGACCTGCTGAACGCGGTCGAAAAACTCGATCCGGAAAAATTCGACGTGGGGGCGATTCTGGACGACTGCCTCGACGACCTGAACCAACTGGCCGAGTTTCTGGACTTGGTGGCCAAGGTCAATCCGAAGCGCGACGACAAGTTGCAAGGCTTGCTCAAACGGCTCAAAACCGACCCGGTGTTGAAGCAGCAAAAGCTGATTTTGTTTACCGAGTTCGCCGACACCGCCCGCTACCTCGAACGGGAGTTGCAGGCGGCCGGCATCGCCGGGGTCCACCGCATCGACGGCGGCAGTTCGCAGAAGCAGCGCAGCGACGTGATCCACCGGTTCGCACCGTACTACAACGGGTCCAATTCCGGCGAGATCGCCGCCAGGAACCAGGAGGAGATTCGGGTGCTGGTCAGCACCGACGTGTTGTCCGAAGGCTTGAACCTGCAAGACGCTCTGCGGCTGATCAACTACGACCTGCATTGGAATCCGGTGCGCTTGCTGCAACGTATTGGCCGGGTGGACCGGCGGCTGAATCCGGAGGTCGAGGCCCGCATCGTGGCCGATCATCCGGAACAGGCGTCGTTACGCGGCCGGGTGGAGTTCTGGAATTTCCTGCCGCCCGACGAATTGGACGAACTGTTGCGGCTGTTCCAGCGGGTGACGCACAAGACCCTGGTCATTTCCCGCACCCTGGGCATCGAGGGCCGCCAGTTGCTGACCCCGGACGATGCCTTCGACCCGATTCGGGAAATGAACGAGCAGTGCGACGGCGTCTTGAGCCAAGTGGAGCAACTGCGGCTGGAATACCAGGCGCTACTGGAACAGCATCCCGAACTGGCCGCCGCGCTGCCCGGCCTGCCGCTGAAGGCGTTTTCCGGCAAGGCCGCGCCGCAACCGGACACCCGCGCGGTGTTTTTCTGCTTCCGCATCCCCCGGCCCGATCCGAACTTGATCGACGCCGAATCCGGCCAGCCGCGCTGGTCCGACGCCGCCGGCCTCACCGTGTGGGGCTGTTACGACCTGGAATGGCAGCGCGTCGTGACCGAACCGGGAGCGATGGCCGCGCTGATCCGCTCGCAACCGGACACCCCGCGCCGTTGCGCGCTGGATCGGGCGGCGTTGTCGGCCTTGCGCCAGCGAGTGGAGAAGCACCTGATCGCCGAGCATTTGAAGCCGTTGCAGGCGCCGGTCGGCGTCGGCCCGATTCTGAAGTGTTGGATGGAACTCAATTAGGACGCCGCCATGGCCACCACCGCCGAAGACCTGCGCACGATCAAAACCTTCGAGCAACTGCTGCCCTATCTGGAAGCCGAACTCGATTGGCCGCTGGAAGAGTACGGCTTCGACGAACTGACCTTCGAGTACGCGCCGGAGGAACTGGGACTGAAGGCGGAGGAGGCGGCCAAGGTCAAGACTATTCACCAGCTTCGCCCGCTGCCGGGCGGCCAGCCGTGGGGCATTTTCTTCATCGAGTTCGAGCGCAGGAAGCTGCCGGTGGTGGTGCTGCGGCGGATTCTCAGCCATCTGGCGCTCAAGAAGCGGGCCTCGGCCAACCGCGCCGACCGGGTGGCGTTCGAGGCGGGCGATCTGCTGTTTATTGCCTTGTTTGGCGAGGAAACCAGCGAGCAGCGCGAAATCGCCTTCGCCCATTTCCATCAGGCGGCGGGGGATTTGCCGACCCTGCGGGTATTGGGCTGGGATGGGGCGGATACCCCGCTCAAGCTGGCGGTGGTGGCCGCGACGCTGCAAAGCCGGTTGCGCTGGCCGGACGATCCCGGCGATGTCGAGGCGTGGCGGGAGAACTGGCGCACGGCGTTTCGCCACCGGCTGGGGCATGTCATCCGCACCGCCGACGCTCTGGCCGAGACGCTGGCGGCGCTGGCGCGGGGGATTCGCGATGCGGCGCTGACCCTGCTCCGGCATGAATCGGCCCAGGGGCCGCTACAGAAGCTGCTCAAGGCGTTTCAGACCGCGCTGATTCACGATTTAACCGGGGAAGGGTTCGCCGACACCTACGCCCAGACCATCACCTATGGGCTGTTGACGGCGGCGATTTCCCGGACCGAGATGAGCGAAGGCCGCCACGGGACGGTGTTGCTGGCCGAGAACGTGGCCGACATCGTGCCGGTGACCAATCCGTTCCTGAAGGAGATGCTGCAAACCTTCCTGAAGGTCGGCGGGCGGCAGGGCGGGATCGATTTCGACGAACTGGGCATTCAGGACGTGGTGGAGTTGTTGCGCAGCGATGAGACCGATTTGCCGGCGGTGCTGCGGGATTTCGGCAACCGGACCCAGGGCGAAGACCCGGTCATTCACTTCTACGAGCACTTCCTCAGCGCCTACAACAAGAAGCTGAAGGTGCAACGCGGGGTGTTCTATACGCCGCAGCCGGTGGTGTCCTATATCGTCCGCAGCGTTCACGAGTTGCTGCAAACCGAGTTTGGCTTGGAGGATGGACTGGCGTCCACGGTAACGTGGGGGGAGATGGCGCAACGGAATTTATTCCCCCCCTCGATTGAGGGGGGGTGGCCCGAAGGGCCGGGGGGGTCTGCGGGTGCCCTGCCAAACCACCCCGGCGCTAACGCGCCACCCCTCCTTGAAAAGGAGGGGAAAACACCGCTGTCCATCCCCGCTGGTGTTTCCCCCGATTCGCCCTTCGTGCAGATTCTCGATCCAGCGACGGGCACGGCTACTTTTTTGGTCGAAGTGATTGCAGTCATTCATCGGACGTTGACCGCGAAATGGACAGTGCAGCGCTTAAGCGAGAAACAGCAGCAGGCGATGTGGAATGAGTATGTGCCCAATCATCTGCTGCCGCGTCTGTATGGCTATGAGTTGATGATGGCGCCGTATGCCATCGCCCACATGAAGATTGGGCTGAAATTGCATGAGACGGGTTATCGGTTCCAGAGTGAGGAACGGGTGCGGGTGTATCTGACGAATGCGCTGGAACCGGCGAGTGATGTGCAAAAAAGTCTGGAAGGGATTGCGCCGGCGCTAGCTCACGAAGCCTCCGCCGTGAACGAAATCAAACGGCACAAGCGCTTCACCGTCATCATCGGCAACCCGCCGTATTCAGGCGAATCTTCAAATAATGGTGAATGGATCTCGTCTTTAATCCGCGATTATCACTACGTCGATAGGCAACCACTCGGAGAAGCAAACCCACGCTGGTTGCAGGACGACTACGTGAAATTTATTCGGCTCGCCCACCGGGCAGTAGCGACGACCGGGAGTGGCGTCGCTAGCCTAATCACCAACCATGCCTATTTGGACAATGCCACTTTCCGGGGTGCTCGCCAAAGCTTGCTGAACAGTTTTTCCCACGGGTTTTTTTTTGATTTGCATGGCAATACAAAGAAGAAGGAGCGGCATCCCGATGGTTCAATCGACGTAAATGTGTTCGAGATTCAGCAGGGCGTTGCAATCTTGATCTTGGCAAGATTGTCAAAAAGCGAGTCTAGTCACAAGTCTCATGTCTCGCATTGCGAGATTTTCGGCACCCGCGAAGCGAAAAACGAATTTCTTAGTCACTCGACACTCTCCAACACCAAATGGCATGCTATCAAACCTATTCCTCCATTTTACCTGTTCATTCCGCAGGACCAGACTCTTTTTTCTGAGTATCAGAGCTTGCTCAAGATTACAGAAGTCATGCCTGTGCACTCGAACGGGATTGTAACCGCACGTGACCATTTGTGCATCGGATGGAGTGCTGAGGAAACGTGGGATGTCGTGCAAAAGTTTGCCAAGATGAAACCAGAGGAAGCTCGGACGCACTTTGACCTCGGCGAAGACTCAAGAGATTGGCAGGTAAAACTAGCTCAGGCTGACGTGAAGATGGATGGACCATCGCGAAAGCGCGTTGTTCCAATTTACTACCGCCCTTTTGATACTCGTTGGACCTACTTCACTGACCGTTCACGAGGCTATCTGTGCATGCCACGCGGGAAATCAATGTCCAACATGCTTACATGGAAAAATGTCGCGCTGATTACGTCGCGAATGACAAAAGGGGAAACATTCCAGCACGTTCAAGCAGCGTCGAGCATAAGTGAAGCGATCGTAATGTCACCGAAGACTTCGAACAATGGGTTCATCTTCCCGCTCTATTTGCTCCCGGATACTCACGATTCAGATACGTTCGCATTCCGCTCACAGCCCGAATTGAACTTTGCACCCGCATTTGTGCGCCAGTTGGCCGGAGCACTAGACTTAGCGCAAACCAAGCCGCACGGACTGCCCGCCAGCCTGACACCTGAAGATATTTTTCACTACATCTACGCGGCATTTCACAGTCCCACCTACCGCACCCGCTACGCCGAATTTCTGAAAATCGACTTCCCCCGCCTACCGCTCACATCCAGTCTTGACCTATTCCGCGCCCTGTCCCAACTCGGCGGCGAACTGGTCGCCCTGCATTTAATGGAATCGGCCAAGCTCGATCAGCATCTCACCACCTACACCGGCCCTGCCGCGCCCGTCGTCGAGAAAGTCAGTTGGACCAATGACACCGTTTGGCTCGACAAAGCGCAAATGCGGGGTTTTCGTGGCGTCCCGGAAAACGTCTGGAATTTCCACATCGGCGGCTATCAGGTCTGCAATAAGTGGCTGAAAGACCGCAAGGGTCGCACCCTCACCGCCGAAGACATCAACCACTACCACCGCATTGTCGTCGCCCTGTCGGAGACGATCCGGCTGATGGCCGAGATTGATGAAGTGATTGAACGGCATGGCGGGTGGCCGGGGGCGTTTTCAACGATCACTCTTGAAACCTTGCCGCCCGTCGAAGAACCTGACTTTAAACCCCAAACCGAGTTGGACCAACGCCTGTTGGAAACTCGCCAAC
Organism: Candidatus Competibacteraceae bacterium; assembly: GCA_027492875.1. Classification (GTDB taxonomy): domain Bacteria; phylum Pseudomonadota; class Gammaproteobacteria; order Competibacterales; family Competibacteraceae; genus Competibacter. The sequence goes on from JAPUDV010000077.1 coordinate 11,092, forward strand.
AGGCCATGGCGAAAGGCATGTCACTCAAGACAACCGATGAGATTCTGGCTGAAATCCACGAAGATCGCCGGGAAGCCAACGACGATCCGAACCTACACTCCCTGCATCCCGAATCGCTTCGCGGCGCAGATGACCCATAACGAGAACCCGCCCATGACAGACCGGATTCGCGGCATTCTGCAACGACTGGAACAGGTGCGCGAGGATCTGTTAGCGCTGTCGGACGCCGGCGAACCATTGTCGGAACTCGTATTACGGGCACGGCTAAGCGGGACAAGTGGGATCTGATCGCCAGCGAAACGCTGGCTGAAATGCAATCGCCGACTGAAGAGCGATCACACGCGGATGGGATACCGTGCTAGCCCGTCGGCAGCAACTTCTCGGGTCAAGCTGGCCCTATCGGAAACGCAAAGGACAAGGCTCGACCCTAATGGCGCTACTTTCTAATAGCGGCCAACCTCAATAGGTGATTCCTCGGAAATTCGCGCCAAGCGTTTTCCAAAACGATCCAACTCCTGTCTTCTCTGCTCATCATTCATATGAGCAGGACCGTAAACGATCTGCGGGGCCATGACATCAAAGCCCAGGAACTGGAGCATCCCTCTATGGATAGGCTTCAGAATCCCATGAATATCACCGTTGAATCCATCCTTCAAATAGGCGTCCTCCGGTCCCCCCGTGGTCAGCGACAGGAGAGCGCGCTTACCCCGAAAAATCCCCGTTTCATAAATGTGGCCGCCGCCGTAGGTGCGCCCCATCGCAAAAACGCGATCCACCCAGCCTTTCAGCGACGCTGGCAGGCCGAACCACCATAAAGGGAACTGCCAGATCATCAGGTCGCACGCTTCGAGCTTTTGCATTTCGGCCTCAAGCACAGCAGAAAAACCATTCGCCTCGGTGGCATGAATTTCTTCCAGTTGCAGCTTGAGAAAATCCGGATCTTTGACAGTATTGAAGTTTTTTCGACTGGATACGGGATCAAATCCCATGGCATGAAGATCCGAAGTTTTTACCTCTGCCCCAACTTTCGTCAATGACTCGCAGGCCATAGAGAACATCGAATAATTGAAACTCTTTGGTTCCGGATGCCAGTAAACAATGAAGACTTTCATTTCTATCCTTTTCCGGCCTAATGTTATAGGGAAACGCACAGTACAACCTTGCTACCAAGGCGGTGAAATGAGCCCGTCGAATTTATACATTTTCTCATTGTACAGGACAAAATCCGCTAACCAAATGAATTTACGTTAAAATTCTGC
>JAPUDV010000078.1 GCA_027492875.1 Candidatus Competibacteraceae bacterium
AGGCGGTTGACGATGAAGCCGGTGGTGTCCTGCACGATGACCGGATCCTTGCCGAGCTTCTTGCAAAACTCGTTCAGGGTGCTGACGACAGCGTCCGACGTCTCGAAGCCGTGGATGATCTCGACCAGCTTCATCACCGTTGCCGGATTAAAGAAATGCAGCCCCGCCACCCGGTCGCGCTGCTTGCAAACCGCCATCATCGCCGTCACCGACAGCGTCGAGGTATTGGTGGTCAGCAGCGTCTGGGGTGAAACGATCCCCTCCAGACGCTGGAACAGCGCTTTTTTGGTGTCCAGATCCTCGATGATGGACTCGATGATCAGATCGCAATCGGCAACCTCCTGTTCCTGGGTGGTGAAGTGCAGCAGGCCGAGGGTGGCATCTTTCTTCTCGGCGGTCATCTTGCCGCGCTCGACCATCTTGCCGAGCGATTTCTCCAGCCCCGCGCGGATCTTGTCGGTCGATCCCGGCGTCGCCTTGACGGCGACCGTCGGAATGCCCGCCTGCGCGCAAACCTGCGCCACGCCCAAACCCATCGCTCCACAGCCCATAACACCTACTTTTTTGATTTCCATCCTACATTCCTTCACTAAACGGGATTGTTGAACATGCTGTTTTCCGGCACCTGAAAAATACCGGTATTAACATTAATGTCAATAATGAAATTCTTCGGCGTTCCGGTCAAATCTTTCGAACGGTCTAGCCGAACCACCCCACCGACCAACCGGATTCAACGGTGTTTGAACGCCGGCGACCGCTTGCCGGCGAAGGCTTCCATCCCTTCCTTCTGATCCTCGGTGGCGAACACGGCATGGAAGGTCCGGCGTTCGAATAACAACCCTTCGGTCAGGGTGGTCTCATAGGCGCGACTGATACATTCCTTCGCCATCATCACGGCGGGCAGCGAATAACCGGCGATGGTCTCGGCGGTTTTGACCGCCTCCTCGATCAGTTCGGCCACCGGCACGATTCGGCTGACCAGTCCAGCCCTTTCGGCCTCCGCGACATCCATCATCCGCCCGGTCAGGCACAGTTCCATCGCCTTGGATTTCCCCACCAACCGCGTCAGGCGCTGGGTGCCGCCGGCCCCCGGTAAAATACCGAGCTTGATTTCCGGCTGGCCGAACTTGGCGTTGTCGGCGGCAAGAATGAAATCGCACATCATCGCCAGCTCGCAGCCGCCGCCCAGCGCGTAGCCGGCCACCGCCGCGATCACCGGCTTGCGGCAGCGGCTGACCCGCTCCCAGTTGCGGGTGATGAAATTACCTTTATAGGCATCCATGTAGGAATAGTCCTTCATGCCCTTGATATCGGCGCCGGCGGCGAACACTTTCTCGCCACCGGTCAGCACGATGGCGCGAACGGATTCGTCCGCCTCGATCACGTCCAGCGCCTGGGTCAGCTCCTCCATGAGATCGTCGGACAGGGCGTTAAAGGCTTTGGGCCGGTTGAGAGTGATCAACGCCACCGGGCCACGGGTTTCGACCCGGAGATTCTGGTAATTCATATGCACGTCCTCCTTCCTGAACGGTTGTGGGTGGGGGTCGCCGCTATTCTGGCGGAAACCACCTCGGCACGGCTTGCACGAAAATACCTTGCACGGCCGGCGTTTGGCTGACTCGAACAGTATAAGCCAGAACGGGCGTTCAGGATGGATTCAAGCGGCGTGGAGGCCGGATGCCACCGAGGCGAAAATCAGGGCGTGGGCGGGCATGACTTGCCGATTTCAACCCGCGTTCGAGCGGGAACTCGATGGCTATTCTTCTTCTGCCCTTCCCAGGACCAGGGGCCGTCAATCGATCCGACGCTGGTTACCCGCAACGCGCTTTTCGCAATTCTGGCCGGGTCGAGTTGCGCCGGTCGCGAAAGCATCCCGGGTGATCGAACCCTGACACGGTGGAGAGTGGCGGCAGCTCGCGGCTCGCCGGTTTGTTTGACCCCATTCCGTTTAAATGCGATATTAATTAGTTCGACCCTGTTGGGGAATCCCTCCCCTAAACCTTAACCGCAGACTCCTGTTCAAGCAATGAAACGAGATCCGATTAGCCCCTACTTTGACATCAAAAGCGACGCCGAAGGTCACGAGTACATGGAGGTCTATCTGGAGGGCATCGCGCTGTTGCGGCTGGTCCTCAGCAACAAAGGGACTGCATTTACCGAGGACGAGCGGGTGGCCCTGGGGCTGGACGGTCTATTGCCGCCGCAGGTCAACACGCTGGAGCAGCAGGTCGAGCGGGTCTACCGCGGCTTTTTACGCGAGCCCGATCCCATCTCCAAGTATCAATACTTGCGCGCCCTGCAGGAGCGCGCCGAAACCTTGTTCTACGCCCTGCTGGAACGGCATCTCGAAGAAATGATGCCGATCATCTACACCCCGACCGTGGGGCAAGCGGTACAGCAATTCAGTCATCTCTACCAGAATCCGCGCGGGATATCATTCTCGCCGCTCAACATCGACCGCGCCGCCCGAGTGGTTCGCAATTTCCCTTGGAACGATGTGCGGATGATCGTCGCCACCGACTCCTCGGCCATCCTCGGCATCGGCGATCAGGGCTACGGCGGTTTGGCCATCGCCATCGGCAAGCTGGCCCTCTACACCATCGGTGGCGGCGTCGATCCTTTCCATACCATGCCGGTCAAGCTGGATGTCGGCACCGACCGGCTGGAGTTGCTGAACGACGAGTTCTATCTGGGCGTCAGGCAGCGGCGGTTGCGCGGCGAGCGCTATCTGGCGTTTTTGGATAAGTTCGTCAAGGCCATCCACGATCGCTGGCCGCGCGCCATCATCCAATGGGAAGACCTGGCCAAGGACGTGGCGTTTGCGGTCCTGGAACGCTACCGCAAGCAGATCCCCTCCTTCAACGACGATATTCAGGGTACCGGCGCGGTGGCGCTGGCGGGCATGTTGTCGGCCAGCCGGCTCAAGGGCGAGTCGCTGCGCGACCAACGCATCGTGATCCATGGCGCCGGCGCCGGCGGCGCCGGCGTGGCCTGGGCCATCACCGAAGGGTTGATCCGCGAGGGGCTAAGTCGCGAGGAGGCGCGCGACCGCGTCTGCGTGCTCGATTCGCGCGGCCTGCTGGTGGAAGGGCGCAACGTGGAAGCGTACAAGCAATGTTACGTGCAGCCCCGTGAGAAGGTGGCAAACTGGCAGATTGCCAACGAAATTCCGACCCTGCTGGAAACCATCGAACACACCAAGGCCACCGCCTTGTTGGGATTGAGCGGCCAGGCCGGCTCCTTCAACCACCCGATAGTGCAGGCGATGGCCCGCAACTCCCCACGCCCGATCATCTTCCCGCTGTCCAACCCCACTTCGGCCTGCGAGGCCCTGCCGCAGGATATCCTGGACTGGAGCGAGGGTCGGGCGTTCATCGCCACTGGCAGCCCCTTCCCCGATGTGGTCTGCGACGGCCAAACGCATCATGTCGGCCAAGGCAACAACGCCTTCATTTTCCCCGGCCTGGGTTTCGGCGCCATCCTGGCCGAATGCCGGGAGATCACCGATAGCATGGTGCTGGAAGCCGCCTACGCATTGGCTGAATATACTGCGGCGGCGCATCTGAAATCCGGCCGGGTCTACCCGCCGGTGAGCGAGTTGCGCGAGGTCAGCATCCGCGTTGCGGTGCGAGTGATCGAGCAGTCGTTGAGGGAAGGCGTGGCCGGCAAGACCGATCTGGCCGGGCGCGATCTCGATACCTACCTGCGCGCGCGGTTCTGGAAGCCGCGCTACCTACCGATCGTGCGTGGCGACCACACCGCGATGATCGATCATCCCGGTTACTAACCGAAAGTCGCTCGCTCATCCCGGCGCGGGTTGTGGCGGATCCAGCCCGCCTTCCCGCGCTGGGGCGAGACGGGCTTCCGTCGCGTCATTCGACCGACACTCCGAACCCGGAATTTTCCAACTGGCTGGGCGTAATGATGGGGACGGAGCTTTCATAGGTTCGCCGCACCCGCCCGGCAATCCGCGCCGACAAATCCGCCGAACTGGACCCGCTGTTGCGCACCACGAAACTCAACGTCACGCCCGTGGTTCGATAAACTTGCATCGCGCCGTTTAACAGCGTTTGCCGGGTCACCGTTCGCCCGACGTAGCCGTTCAATACCCGCATGACCTCGGAATGATCCGCGCCGCTCAACCAGCCGTCCACGCGCACCGAACCGATCTGCCACACCCCGGCCCGTGACGATGGCGCGGACGGCGCGGACGGCGCGGACGGCGGTGCGGCCGATGCCGTTCTCTCCAGCGCGACGGGCAAGGTGACGTCGCCATCGACGATCCGCGCCGCTACCTGCCGGGTTTCATAGCCCGACCGGGAAACTTCCACCGTGTAGCTGCCCGGCGGCAATTGAATGCCGGAGCGATAGGTGAACGAGGAATCGACCAGTCGCACTCGGGCGTTCGGAGGCGTGGGGCGCACGATCAACCGGTAGCGGGTTAGTTCGGGCTGCTTGACCAGCGCCACCGGCACCGTCACGTCGCTGTCGGCGATCCGCACCGCCACCTGCCGGGTTTCATAACCCGACCGGGAAACTTCCACCGTGTAGCTGCCCGGCGGCAACCGTACTCCAGGGCGGTAAACGGTGCGGGTGCCTCGCAACCGCACTTGAGCATCGGGTGGATCGGCGCGCACCGTCAGTTGATACTCACTGGGTTCGGGTCGCTTGACCAGCGCCACCGGCACTGTCACGTCGCTGTCGGCGATTCGCACGGTGATTTGCTGGGTTTCGTAGTCGGGCTGGGAGACTTCGACCGTATAGCTGCCCGGCGCCAGTTGAATGCCGGGTCGATAGGACGACCGGATACCTTTCAGCCGGATTCGGGCGCTGGCCGGATCGGCGCGCACCGTCAGCCGGTACAGCGCCGGCCGTTCCGGTTCGGGCTGTTTGGCGAGGGAGACCGGCACCGTCACGTCGCTGTCGACGATCCGCACCGCCACCTGCCGGGTTTCGTAACCCGACTGGCCGACCTCCACCGTGTAGCTGCCCGGCGCCAGTTGAATGCCGGGTTGGTAAACCGGCCGGATGCCGAGCAGCCGGATCTGGGCATTGGCCGGATCGGGGCGCACCGTCAGCCGATACAGCATCGGACGCTCCGGCTCGGGCTGCTTGGCGAGGGAGATCGGCACCGTCACGTCGCCATCGACGATCCGCACCGCCACCTGCTGGGTTTCGTAACCCGACTGGCTGACCTCCACCGTGTAGCTGCCCGGTTTCAGTTCCACCCCAGGCCGATACTCGGTCCTTTCGTTCAACAGCCGTACCTTGGCTTGCGAGGGATCGGCCTGCACGGTTAAACGGTACTGGGCCGGTCGCGCCGGCTCCTGCTTGATCAGCGCCACCGGCACGGTCACTTCGCTGTCGACGATCCGTACCGGAAACATGTGGGTGGCGTAGCCATCCCGCGCCACCTCAACCTGATAGTCGCCGGGGAGCAGTTGCACGCCAGGTTGATAGGCGGTCGGGCTGTTCAGCAACCGGATTCGCGCGTCCGCCGGCTCCGAACGAACGGTCAAGCCGTATTTGGCTTTTTCCAGCGCGATATTGAGCATCACATCGCGGTCCGCGATCCGCACTGCTTCCTTGCGGGTCGCGTAGCCCGGTTGCATCACCTCGATCTCGTAGTTTCCAGACGGCAGCCGGATTCCGGGCTGATACGGGATCTGACTGCTCAGCAGGCGGACGCTGGCGCCGGGCGGGTCGGTCTTGACCGTCAGGGCATAGGTCGGCGCCACCGGCGGCGGCGCCGTGATCATCGCCGCCAGTTCGTTGACCTTGATCTGAATGGTGTCGATGTCCTTGCCCTGGATCTGGCCGCTGCGCAGCAGGGAAGCGGTTTTGGTGTCGATCAGGCGCGCGGTAACGGTGATCAGGTCCCCCAGTTTGTACACACCGCCGGTCACCACGGCGTCCACCCCGTACAGCCGGCCCAGTTCGGCGGCGGTCTTGGGATCGAGCAGGCCGGTGGAGCCGAATTCCTGCGCCTTGGCGATCTTGGCCGCCGCCGACAGCGGCAAGCGGTCTTTCAAGGTGAAGCGGCCGGTGTTGGCGATGGCCGACATCATCAGATCGGCGATGATGGCCCCGGCCTGTTCGTTCAGACCGCCGCGCACCGCGAATTCAATCACCGTCGCCGTCATCCGCTCGGGCGGTCTGTCCGCCGCCCGCGCCGACCCCGATGGCCAGGCAGCCAGCGCCAAAACCAGCGCCAGCATCAGCTTCAAGAGCCCGAGAATGGTTCTGTCCACATCTTTTCCTCCGCCGCCGGTCAAGCAACCGATCATCATGCCCGTCATGGCTCCAGCACCAACCGGAATCCCAGGTCGAATTTCCCGTATTGAGGGGAAGCGGGAAACCGATAGGCGAACCGCACCAGGCCCGGATAATCCGACCACGACCCGCCCCGCAACATCCGGCGCCCTCCCGCCGCAGCGTTCTGATCGGCGCACCGTGCCTCGCCGCCCGCGTAGGCGCTATCGTAATCGGAACAGGTCCATTCGGCGGCGTTACCCAGCATGTCGTGCAGACCGAACGCGTTGGCTTCGTACTTGCCCACCGGAGCAGCCACGGCCTGGCCATCGTCGCAAGGATAATTAGCCCAGTTGAATTGCAGGGCTTTCTTGGCGGTTGCATCGTAGATATTGGCGTAACGGCACGCCCGATTCGGGTCTTCCCCCCAGTCGCGGGAAAGCGTCTTGCCGGCGCGCGCCGCATACTCCCATTCCGCCTCGGTCGGCAGGCGGATTCGCAGGCCGGTTTTCTCCGATAGCCAGCCGGCGTAGGTGGCCGCATCCTGCCACTTGACCCGCACTACCGGCTGCTCGGGCGCGTTCAGATCATGGGTATCGTAGCTACCACTGTCGTGATTGGCGTCAAAACGCCGGTACTGATTGTTGGTGACCTCAAATTTACCCATCCAGAAACCCTTGAGACAAACCTGATGCGGCACTTCGTTGGCGCTGCGATCCTTTTCGGTTTCCGGGCTGCCCATGCCGAAACAACCAGGCGGAACCCAGACAAACGCCATGTCGATCTTGGGCTCGATGTAGATTTGGCCGGATCGCGGATTGGCCGGTGGCCCCGATTCGACGACCGGCGGCGGCGGTGGCTTGGAAGTTGAATTGCCCGGTGCCGGTGGCCCCGTCAGCCAATACGCGACCCCGCCACCCACCGCCGCCACGATCGTCAGAATTCCGATTCCCCAACGCCATCTCGCCCGTGGAGGATGCGCCGGCGGCTGTTTCGGATCCGGCTCGACGATCGCCGGGCGGGGCTTCCCGCCGCTGCGATGCAAATCGGAACGCAACGGCAACTCCAGTTTGACCGTGCGCTCGCCGCTGTCTTCCGGCTGAGCCTCCAGCGCCACCCGCATTTGCTCGATCGATTGGAATCGCCTTTCTGGCCGAACCGCCATGGCCCGGTCGATCAGCCGCAGTAAAGCGGGGTTGTACCGCCCGGCCGCAGCTTCCTCCGCGGGACGCAGCGGATCGTCGAGCACGCGCGCCGGCGCCTCGATCGGCGCGGCGCCAGTTACGCAGTGATATAAAACCGCCCCCAGGGCGTAAATATCGGTCCACGGGCCGTAACCCTTTCCGTCGACCAGATATTGCTCGATCGGCGAGTAACCCGGCGAGAACACGCTGGTTACGCTCTTGCTGCGTCGGCCCAGCGCCTGACGGGCCGCGCCGAAGTCGATCAGGATCGTGCGGTTGTCCGAGCGGAGGTAAAGATTGGCGGGCTTGAGGTCGCGATGCAGGTAGCCCTGGTCGTGCACCGCCTTCAGGGCCGGCAACACATCGTCGGTCAAGCGGCGGATCTGCTCTTCCGACAGGGTCTTTTCCCGCTGCAGGAGCTGGCTGAGCGCTTCGCCGTCCTCGTAGTCCATCACGATATAGGCGGTGCCATTCTCCTCGAAGAAGTCGCGCACCCGCACCACGCCGGGATGGTTGACCTTGGCCAGGATCCGGGCCTCGTTGAGGAACCGCTCCAGGCCCCAGGCGTAGCAGGCTTCCTCGCCGACCTCGGAGGTCGGCAGCGTCCCTTGGGTGTTGGCCAGGACGTTGATATCGTTGCGGTCCCGGTAGGACCATTCCACCGGGAAATATTCCTTAACCGCCGCCCGGGTTTGCAGCGCCTCGTGCACGGCCATGTAGGTGATTCCAAATCCACCCGCGCCCAGCACCGCTTCGACGCGATACTGATGCAGGCGATAACCGACGGGCAGTGTGTTGGATTTCTTGGTCATGGCATCCTATCGTGGTATCGGCGTGCGCCTTCAGGCGCTTTCGCGCAGGGCCGCGCGACCGCTCCGAACATTCCAAAAACCCCAAAAACGAACTGGACGGCCTTATTCGGACCCGCCGCTTTCCGCAGACGATTTTACCTGTCCCCGCCGCAAAGGCACACTGGATTCATGTTCCAGCAGACCAATAGCCTGCTCGTACTCCTGGGCTTGAACGTGCTGGCCGGTGTGCCGGACGATGGTTCGAGCCCGCCGGTAAAGCTCCAGCGCGGCGCGCGGATCGTCCTGTTCCTGGCGCACCCGCGCCAGCAGGGCCAGATCGTGCGCCAGACCGGGCAGGTTTTCGGCTTCCCGATCCAGGTCGATGGCTTCCACGAGAGAGGCCTCGGCCTGGCGAATCTCACCAGCCCACAGCGCCAGGCTGGCCCGGTTGGCCAGCGTCGCCGCCAGCAACCGCTTTTCCCCGCTGAAACGCGCCAATGCCTCGGCCTCGTCCAAGAATCGCCGCGTTTCGCCCGATTGCCCCAAGCCCTTGTAAGCCAACCCCAAACCGTTCAGCGCCGCCAGCATGGCGACATTGTCCCGCCGCTCGCGCCCCTCGTCCAGCGCGTGCTGAAATTCCGTCCGCGCGGCCGCAAACCGGCCGCGCCGCAACTCGAGTTCCGCGAGACCCAGACGCGCCTGCGATTGGCTTGCCCGATCCGGCAGCGCCGCCGCTGCCCGCAGCGCCCCGCGCAAGCTCCGCTCCGCCAGCGGCCACTCGCCCAACGCCAGAGCGATCGCGCCCACATTCAGAGTCTGCGCCACGATCGCCGGACGGTCGTCGGCAATTTCGGCTCGGCGCAGGCTGTCCTGGAACCCCTGCAAGGCCTGCGGCAACTCGCCTCTCGCATAGTAGCGCAGCGCCCGTTCCTCACTGTGCTGGTACTGCGACTGCAACGGGGTCAGCGCCGGACCGCCGCAGGCCGCCAGTCCCGCCAACAGTCCGACCCCCAGCAACGCCTCGCCCCGGCCGCGTCTCAGCGCCATGCTCGCACTCCGCTGGTCATCGCACGTTCGCCCGGCCGCTAGGGGGGTGGCGCGGCGGGTGTGGACCCTTCGATATCCCGGGGCGCCTCCAGCAGGCGCCGACCCGGTTCCACCGGACTCAGGGTTCGAAACAGCGCGCTGCGCTTGATCCCGCCGACCATGTCATCCATATCCTCGGCCACCAGCCGGCTTTTGTCGATCAATCCGGGCACCTGCCCGCTGGCCTCGGCCAACTTCGCCGTCGTCCGTTCGGTCTGTTGCAGGATCCGCTCGATCTGCTGGCCGTAAGCCGGCAGCCGGTCGGCCAGCTTCTCCAGTCCCGCCAGCACCGCTCGCAGTTTGTGCGCGCTCGCCACCATATCGCGGGAGAGCGGACTGTCGCTGTCGGTCATGCCGCCGAGCACCCCCTGACCTTCGCGGATCCGCGCGCCGACCGCAGCCAAATCCGCGGCCGAGCGGTTCGCTTCCCGACTGACGGCCGTCAGTTCCCGCAGCAGAGGGCCCAGTTGCCCGCTCAGTTCGGCCGCATCGCGCAGGACGCCATCGATTCGTTGCAGGTAGCCGGACAGTCGGGTCGAAAATTCCTGTGTGACCCGGGCGAAAGCATCCAGTGTTCCCAGCAACCCGCCCTCGGGTTTCCTGAGTGCATCGGTGATGGCTCTGACGTTGGTCAGCACGGCGGAAACCTGGACCAATTGCTCCTGGGCCTGCCGCAGCAACATGTCCAGATCGGGCGCACGCAGAAAAGGGATTTTTTCGCCATCCCGCAATACCGGCCGCGCGGGATCCCCCATGTTGATTTCGATGTGGGCGTTACCCAGCAGGTCGGTTTTGACCTGGGCGGACGAATCCCCGCGGATGCGCGGCTGGTATTCCTGATCGAGAATCAGTTCGATGCGAATCTGGTTGTAATCGGTGATCGTCAGATCGCGCACCTCGCCGACCTTCAGCCCCGCCAGCGTGATCGGAGTGGTTCTCTGGATATTCTTGACGTTGTCGAGAACCCCGTGCAAACGGTAGGTCTGACTGAAAAACCCGAACTGGCGGTTGGTCATCCACAGCATGGCGAACAGCACGCTCAGCGTGGCCAGAACCAGCAATCCCACCGAACGCTGGTAGAATCGGTAGCGGGCGCTGATCAAGGTCTCAAGCATGATCGAAACGCGCGAAGCGTCTGACCAGGGCATCCGGATGCCCGGCGAGATCCCCGGCCCTGTCCGCCGCCAGCAAAGTCCCCTGGTCCATGACCAGCAGGCGCGACTCCGGACCTACCGGCAGCGCCCGAGGGCCGGCATCGACCATGATCGTCATCTGCATCGGCGCGACCACCTCTTCGAAAAACGCCCACACACCGTAGCCCGCCACCAGGGTTTCCTGCGGCAGATAAGCGCTGACCAACAGCAGCCCAGGCTTGATGACCAGCGCCCGCAGCAAGCCGATCCAGCTACTTTCCAGCGGCGACAGCTCGCTGGCCTGTCGCGCCAGAATCGCCGGCGACAACCGGCAGGATTCCACGAAAGCCGTCACATAACCCTCGACCTCGCCGTCCGGCGCCAAACGGTGGTAACGCACCAGCAGCGCCAGATTTTCAAACACGCTCCAGGCCGGCACCAGACCGGCATGCTCCAGCACCACCCCAATCCGGCCGCGCAGGCGGGCTCGGGCGCGCGGCCACATCCGCTCCACGGCCTGTCCGAACAGTTCGATGCGACCGGTTCGGGGCGCGGCCAGGCCGGCGATGGTACGGATCAACTCGCGCCGGCCCGAACCGACCGCGCCCACCAGCATCCAGGTCTCGCCCGCCATGGCCCGAAAATCGAAAGGACGCGGCGGCGGCGACAGGTCCAGCCCCAAACCGCGCAACCACACCCGCCCCTCAGCCATAACGCAGCAGCGAAACCAGCAGGGTGATGATCAGGCAACCGATGAAGGACTGCGCGAACGCGCTGGGCAGCGCCCGGGGGATATCCACATAAGCCCGGACCTGAAAAGCGCGTTGGGTCTGCACCAGGACAATGTGGATGCCTTGCGCGACCACCATGCCGCCGGTCAGCACCAGCGATCCGTAGCTCAGCCCCGAAACGCAAACCCGGAAAAAAACCGACGGCGGGATGTTCTGATAGACGCTCAGCATGACCCCCGCTCCGACGGTCACTCCGACACTCAGCCAGAAGGTCAACACCAGCAGCGACAGCACCACGCCGATCAGGCGGGGCAGCACGAAAAAACCATACGGGTTGATGCCCATCGCGGCCAAATGCTCGATGGCCTGATTCGCCTTGAGTTCGCCCAACTCGGCAGTGATGGCCGCGCCCGACAGCCCCGCCACGAACAGGCTCGCCAGAATGGGATCAAGCTGATGATACATCATGATATGCATGATGCGTCCCAGCAACCGGGGGTCGCGAATGCCGAACACGATCAGCGGCAAGGCGACCAGAGCGCCAATGATCAGGCCAACGACAGTGAAGATATACGCTCTTTGCACCGCCGTGAAATAGATCTGTTGCAAGGTATGCCCGAGCAGAAACCGCCCCTGTCCCCGCGTGATCAGACCGGCGCTGACCAGCACGATCACCAGGAAATCCAACTCCTCCCGCAATCGCGCCAGGGGGCCTGTCACCAATGCGCCCGCACCGTCGACAATCCGCCAGAAATCAGCCCACACGGCGGCTTTCATGGTCCCCCGTTCAGAAGAGCGAAACGCTCAAGGCAGTTCCCGCACCAAACGAAACCCCAGGAAGTAATCCCGGAAATCGGGGTCGTTGCGATGCCGGTCGGCCGAACGCACGTTGCGCGGCTCGTCGTTCCAGGACCCGCCGCGCACCACGAACTGGCGTTCCGCCGCGGGTTCCTCGCAACTTTGGAGAGGCGCCTGGGGATCCTCGCTGTAGAGCGAACAGGTCCATTCCAGCACGTTGCCGGCCATGTCGTGCAAGCCGAAGTCGTTGCTCCGATAGCTGCCGACCGGCGCCGTGTAGACTTCGCCATCGCGACAATTCATCACCGTCCAGCCGACAAAAACCCGCCTGCCGTCCAAATCGGCGGCGTTGGCGTAGGCGCAGCCACGGTCGGGGTCGTCGCCCCAGTAACGGCTGGTTCTCGTCCCGGCGCGCGCCGCGTATTCCCACTCCGCCTCGGTGGGCAAGCGGTAGCGCTGGCCGGTCTGCTGGGACAGCCACCCAGCATAGGCCATGGCGTCCCGCCAGCTTACATTGATCACCGGACGCCGGCTGCGTCCCCAACTCTGATCGGGGGGCAACAGGCGCCCCGTCATCGTCGCGAAGCGGTCGTATTCATAAAACATCACCTCATATTTGCCGATGGCGAAGGGTTTCGCAATCCGCACCGGGTGCTGCGGCTCGTCGTTGTAACGACCCTTCTCACCGGCAGGGGATCCCATCAGGAATCCACCGGCCGGGATCACCACCATTTCTGGACCTTGCGAGCCATCGTTCAGCCGGTCCCGCATCACCGGGTTGGCCGGAGCCAGTCGGGCCAGCGCGGTCTCGGCCTCGGCCCGGTGGCGACAGGTCGCCGCGCAGCGATCCAGATAGTCCCAATACGCCTCGCGGGTGTTGGCGCGCTGGGCGGTGGCGAAGACGTTGGCATCCAGACGCCGGGCCTTGTCCGCACCTTCGGCTTCCGCCAACATTCGGGCCAGATCCGCCCGTTCGGGCGGGGAGGGCCGCATCGATTCGATCTTTCCGAACCATGTGCGGGCCTCGTCCAACTCCGACCGATCCAGGCTGGCCCGTACCCGCGCCGCCCAGACGAGCGCCACCCGCCGCCGTCCGGCCGCGATGAACGGATCGTCCGGCGTTAGCTTCGCCAGCGTATCCAGTTCGGCCAGGGCTTGCTCGCCCTGACCACCGCCGCTTTCCTGCTCCAGACCTTGCGCCAGCGTTTCGAACCTCGCCTTAAGTTCGTCGGCTTTCTGCCGGGTTTCCAGATCCAGGATGGCCTTTCGCGCTTCCTTTTCGTAGCCGCAGCGCGGGCAACGTTGCAGGTAAAGCCGGTAGGCCAGCAGGGTGTTCACCCGTCTGGCGGCTTCAAAAGCACGCAGGTCGGTGGCGCTTTCCGCCTCGCGCAAAGAAGCGGCCAGGTTAGTGGCCGGCGGCGATGTTACCGCTTCCCGAACGGTTTCGCCGGTGGCGACCCGCTCCGGCTGACCGGATTCGGGCGCTCTGTCCGGCCGCATGGTCAGCCAGAAAATCGCCAGGGCGGCGATCAAGCCTAAACCCGGCACCAGCATCCAGCGGGATCTCAGAAACGAACCCAGCCCCTGGCGCGCCACCACCGTCGGCTGCTGCGCCGCGTCCAGGGCGCCGATGAACTTGCCGGCTTCGGTCGGACACAGCTCGCTGGGATAGGCCAGACCCCGCCGCAGGACGCGCCAGGCGTCGTCCCCCAGCTCCGGCGGGCGCGGCACCATGTTGGGCGAATCCCCCTGGGCCTCATAGGCGCTCCGCCCGGTCAGCGCCTGATAAACCAATAGCGCCAAGGCGTACACATCGCGGCGGAAGGCGATGCTGGCGGCGACCGATTCCACCGCGCCCTCGGCGACCATCTCCCCGGCCAACCTACCCGTGTTGAACAGGACGCCGTGCGGCTCCCGCGGTTCGGTCGCCAACCCAAACCCCAACAGTTTCATCTCCCCCTGGTTGGAGAAAAATATCATGTCGGCGTCGAGGTGCTGGTGGGGCAAGCGATGCTCCTGCCGGGCGTAATCCAGAGCGGCCGCCACCGGACCGAACCATTTCAGCACCGTTTCCAAAGGCAGACCGTTTTGCCCCTGCTCCCGCAGCAGTTGACCGAGCGTGTGCCCCTGTCGGTGATCGACGTACTCCATCTCGGCGAACGCCCAGCCATCGGCGCCGTGCCGCCAGCCCTCGGTGCGTGCGATGTTCGGATGCGCGAGTTTCGCAGCCTGTTCCACCCGGGTCCTAACTCTGGTCAGATAGGCGCGCAAGCCGATCAGATCTGCCCGCAGCGCCCGTTCGTCGCGTTCGGATTCACGCGGGCCGGACAGGGAGCCGGCCGGCAAAAAGATCTTGATGGCGCGAAAATCGCCGTCCGCGCCGTCGCCGCTCTTCGGTTCCGGCGTCGCGATGCGCGCCAGCCATATCCGCCCCCGACCGCTGAGATCATGCAACAACCGGACCCGTCGCTCGGCGGGTCCGATCATCATCCCGGTTTCCAGGGTTTCCAAATCCCGCGGCTGCCGGTCGACCCCCGACTCGACGCCGACCGTCAGGCCACCTACCCCAGACAGAACCCCATCGGCGTGACCCTCCGATGTCGCCTCCCGCAACAAGGCCTCTTGGCGGCGCGCCAGCTCGGCCTCGTCCAACCGGCCGGCGGCATATGCTTCCGCAAGTTCTTCAAGACGCGTTTCAATGTTCATAACATACTGATTTGCCGTGCAATTCTGAAGATTTGTTTGAATTGGAAACCATAAACTGCATTATGGCCTAGTTTAGCAGAACGATGAAATCGCCTGATGCTCTCTCAAAAGAGATTCCATGGAGTTCCATTGGGCACCGGTTGTAACATACCGAGGGTGGTGTCCCTTTCCATGACCGACTCTAAACTACAGATGCGCACGCACACCGACCCTTCCATCATGAATCCGGCCGACGCCCACGATCAGCTGCCGTATACCATGGCTCTTCCACGTCATCTCGATTCCGGAGATCCCTCGCCGGAACTCGCCTGCAAAGACGAGGTTTCGCTGGAAATCGCCGTGCGCTCGCTGCGTTCGCCCACCGGCCAGGGCCGCCGCGAAAATCAGGATAATTTTCTGACCGTGGACGGTCTGGGCCAAGCCCGCCTGCTGTGGCGCGAACAGGAAACCCGGTTGCGGCTGGCCGACTGGCCGGCCGGACACCGGCGACTGGCCGTGCTCGACGGCATGGGTGGTCATAGCCACGGTCGGGAAGCGGCCGAAAAAGCTATCGAAGGGTTGCTCGGCCTGCCGGCGACCGCCGGTCTCGCCCGACTCTCCGAAACCCTGAATGCCCTGCACCAGCAGCTTTATCAGGAATTTCACAAGGCAGGGCTGGAAACCGGTTGTACCCTGGTACTGCTGGAAATCCCCCCTCAAGGTCCCGCCATGCTGTTTCACGTCGGCGATTCGCGGTTGTACGCCATCGACGAACATCGGGTCCAATGTTTGACCGTGGATCACGTTCCGGCCACTCACTTGGCGATGCTCGGTCTGCTGAACGGCGCCCAATGGCTCCAGCAGGTCCACATTCAAACCAGTTCCCAAATCAGCCAGGCGTTCATTCTCGGCAGCACCCTGGGCGTGCCGCATCTTTACGCGGAGAGTATCGACCCTGAGTTGTACGAACTGCACGAAGGCAATTTGCCTCTCTTTCTAAGAGGGCTGGGCGACCGCCGCGCCCTGACGCTGGAACCGGGTTGGGTTTACCTGCTCGCCAGCGACGGTCTCTGGCACCTGACCAGCCCGCAGGCCTTCATCCAGCGTTGGCCGGCGCTGCTGGCGCAACCGCAACGCCCCTTGGAAGAACTGATCGACGAGTTACTGAACATTTTGGCCGAAACCATCCACCAGCAACGCAGCCTGCCCGACGATAACTGCACGGTTATCCTGGTCCGCAAACCCCTTCAGACCGCGTTTCGCCAAGCTAGCCCCTAAGCTGCCGCATCGAGGACCCACGATTGAAGATCCGGCATATCTTGTTTCTGTTCCTGGCCCTGTCGGCGATTGCCTTCATGCAGCCGCTCGTCTCCCTTCTGGGCGCGCTAACCCTGCTAATGGGCGTGGGGGCTTTGATTTATCGGGATCTATCACCGGCCGCGCAGAACGCCGTGGAGCGCCAGGTGCTCGGCTGGTTGCGCCGGATCCGCGCCGGCCCAGCGGCGGAAAACAGCTCATCGCCGTTCTCCCTCCGGCGGTTGTCGGCTGCTTTGCCCGAGGCCAGCCTACCCGCCGAACGGGTCCGCCGCACTCGAACCAGGGCCTCCGGCCCGGCGACCGCCTCGCCGCCACGGGCATCCGATCCGACCGATGGCCCACCGGCGGTTTGAGAGGCCGTACAAAACGCTCCAAAGTTACGGTTCCTGTCCGCCGATCCCGACAAAAGCGGCCGCTTAGCGTCAGGCCGATGCCCGAGCCTGCGCCATTCCGCGTAAAATCGTATAAATCTCGTCCTTGAGATGCAGTCTTTGCTTCTTAAGATCTTCCGTGTAGAAATCCGAGGGTGTTTCGATCTGCAGTTCGATGCGTTCCACTTCACTGTTGATCCCATGGTATTCGTCGTACAGTTCGGCGAACCTGGGATCGGCGGCCTTCAGTTCGGCGATTCGGTCCTTGTATTCGGGAAATTCGTGGAACAGATCGTGGCTCTCTCCAAGCATCGGGTTATCCTCCTCATCATGGTTTTATTGTGGACAGATGAATATTTGATGAAAGTTGAGTATAAAAGCATCGTGCGCCGTTCGTCAGCACCCGAAGCGCTGGAGGTCCAGGCTCCACACGGCCGCGCCGAAGTCCGCCGCGCCATCGCCGACGGCCAGAAGCCACCACCCGCAAGCCAGTTATTCAAATGAATCGAAAGATCCGTCCCATGAAACACAAATCCGCCGGCTCGATTCTGCTGTTGTCTGTATCCCTGTGCCTGATCGGCGTTAGTCTGGTCGGCTATAACACCGTCAAGGGGGCCGGTCAGGATCTGAAGTCGGCCGGTCAGGCCATCGAACGCAAGGCCGAGCAGAAAAAGTCTTACTGACCCAGCCGCGCGGTCAACCCGCGTGGCCACCACCGCAGCGATTCATAAAGCCTGCCACGAATGGCTGGGGCGGCCCTGGTACGCCGCGCGGTATCAAGCCGCCCCACGAACATCAATCCTCCTCGTGGCAGAAATTAATCAGACCCAGGGTAGAGGCATCGTGTCCGGCCGCCGGCCGCTCGCCCTTCAACTCCGGCAGGATGGCGTTGGCCAGTTGCTTGCCCAATTCCACGCCCCATTGATCGAAGGAATTGATGTTCCAGATCGCTCCCTGGGCGAATACCTTATGCTCGTACAGCGCCAGCAGCGCGCCCAGCACCTGAGGAGTCAAACGATGGTAGAACAGGCTGGTGCTCGGCCGGTTGCCAGGGAAAACCTTATAGGGCAATAACTGCTCCAGCGCCTCGCCGCTCAATCCCTGCTTTTCCAGTTCGGCGCGGGCCTGCGCCTCGGTCTTGCCGACCATCAACGCCTCGGCCTGGGCCAGGCAATTGGCCAGCAGGATCGGGTGATGGTCGCCGATGGGATTCGGGCTGTGCGCGGGGGCGAGAAAATCCGCCGGCACCAGATGCGTGCCCTGATGCAGCAGTTGGTAAAACGCATGCTGGCCGTTGTTTCCCAGACCGCCCCACAGAATCGGCCCGGTCTTGACCTGGACCGCCTGCCCGTCCCGATCGATGGACTTGCCGTTGCTCTCCATGTCCAGTTGTTGCAGATAGTCGGGCAGCGAGCGCAGATAATCGTCGTAAACCAGCGTCACCTGGCTGTCGGCGCCGAAAAAGTCGATATACCAGACCCCCAGCAACGCCAGGATCATCGGCAGATTTTCCTCCGGCGGCGCGGTACGGAAGTGCTCGTCCATTTCGTGCGCGCCTTCGAGCAGTTCGGTGAAATGCTCCACGCCGAGATAAACCATGATCGGCAGGCCGATGGCCGACCACAGTGAATAGCGCCCGCCGACCCAGTCCCAGAATTCGAACATGTTGGCGGTGTCGATGCCGAATTTGCTCACCCCCGCAGCGTTGGTGGACACCGCCACGAAGTGCTTGGCCACCGCCGCCTCGTCGCCCAGCTCCTTGACCAGCCAAGCGCGGGCGGTATGCGCATTGGTCATGGTCTCCTGAGTGGTGAAGGTCTTGGAGGCGATGATGAACAGCGTGCTTTCCGGATCGCAATCGGCCAACACATGGCTGATGTGCGCGCCGTCCACGTTGGAGACGAAGTGCATCCGCAAGGTCGGATCGCCGTAGGGCTCCAGCGCTTGGCAAATCATCTTCGGCCCGAGATCGGAGCCACCGATGCCGACGTTGACCACGTCGCGGATGCGCTTGCCGGTGTGGCCGCGCCACTTGCCGCGCCGGACCTGCTCGGAGAATTTGCGCATGTGCTCCAGCACGTCGTTCACGCCCGGCATCACGTCCTGCCCGTTGACCGGGATCGGCCGGTCGCCGCGATTGCGCAGGGCGGCGTGCAGCACGGAGCGGCGCTCGGTGTGGTTGATCATTTCACCGTTGAACATCCGCTCGGCCCAGGCGGGCACCTGCGCCTGACGGGCCAGCTCGGCCAGCAGGCGCACGGTTTCCTCGGTGATGCGGTGTTTGGAAAAATCGACCAGCAGATCGCCGAACCGACGGGAGAACCTGGCGAAACGCCCGGGGTCGGCGGCGAACAAATCGCGCAGATGCAGGTCGGCGATAGCGGCATGATGGGCTTTCAGTTCTTGCCAGACCGGCAAATTGCTGGGAACGGACATGGACAGCTTCCTTATGTTAAGTGCTGACGAAACCGGATGAAGAGCTGGGCCGAGCGCCGGCCGGTGACACGCGCCGCCGCGGGCGGGACTCCTGGGTTACTATAGTTTCCGCCAGGGGGGCTGTCGAATCGCGCGGCTTCGGCGTGCCACGCAGTCGCGTCGGGTGAACCCGACGCGCCGTTTCGCCACTAATCGCACTGAAGCCGGCCCGTCCGCCGCGCGGTCTCCGGCACACCGTTTCCATCCGACTTCAAGGAACCAACCATCCATGGCGACCTCCTCCGACAAACCGTTGCGCGAACGCGTCAAACTGCTGGGCCGAATGCTGGGCGAAACCCTGCGCGACCGAGAAGGCCGTCATGTGCTGGACGCGGTGGAAACCCTGCGCAAGGGCTTCACCGATCTGCGCCGCCAGTCCGGCTCCGCGCCGGAGATCCGCGAGCGGCTGATGCGCTTCATCGCCGCGCTGAACCCGGAGATGCTGAACCACGTGGTGCGCGCCTTCAGCGCCTACTTCAGCCTCGCCAATATCGCCGAGGAATCGTTCCAGCACCAGCAGCGCCGCGAGCAGGTCCGCCGCGGCGAGCCGCTGTGGCGCGGCTCCTTCGACGAGACGCTGCGCACCCTGCACGCCGCCGGCATCCATGCCGCCCAGTTACAGGCTCTGCTGGACCGGATCTGCTTTACGCCGGTGTTCACCGCCCACCCGACCGAAGCCAAGCGCCGGGTGCTGCTCGGCGCGCAGCGCCGCGTTTTCCTGACCAACGGCCAGCTCGACGATCCGGCGCTCAACCCCTTACAGCGGGACGAAGTACTGGAGGAACTGCGCAGCCAGATTCAGATCCTGTGGCATACCGACGAGGTGCGCGCCTACAAACCGCAAGTGCGCGACGAGATCAAGAACGGCCTCTACTACTTTCGGGAATCGATCTTCCACGCCCTGCCGGCGCTCTATCGCAACCTGGAGCGGGCGTTGAACGCCGTCTACGGCGACGAAGGTGGCAAGGCGGCGGTGCGAATCCCCTGCCTGCTGCGCTTTGGCTCGTGGATCGGTGGCGACCGCGACGGCAACCCCTTCGTCACCCCCGACACCACCGCCTTGGCCGCTCGCCTGCAAGCCCAGGAGATTCTGCGCGAATATTTACGCCGGATCGAGGATCTGAACCGGCGGCTGACCTATTCCGGCTCGCTGGTCACTCCTTCGCCGCCGTTCATCGCCAACCTGGACGCGGACTTGCAGCGCATGGCCGAAATCTTCCACGACACGCCGCGG
Organism: Candidatus Competibacteraceae bacterium; assembly: GCA_027492875.1. Lineage (GTDB taxonomy): Bacteria > Pseudomonadota > Gammaproteobacteria > Competibacterales > Competibacteraceae > Competibacter. The sequence goes on from JAPUDV010000078.1 coordinate 20,058, forward strand.
CAATACGCGCAAGAGCCGTACCGGCGCAAGCTGTTCCTGATCCACCACCGGCTGCAACACAACCTCGACCGCATCCGCGCCCGCATCGACGGTCGCCCGGACAAGATTCCCACGCCGTTCTGGGGTTACGACTCCGAGCGGGAGTTTGTCGAGGAACTTCATACCATCCGCGATTCGCTGATCGCCCATGGCGACGGCGCGGTCGCCGAGCGCGAACTCAAGGACCTGATCCGGCTGGCGGAAACCTTCGGCTTCCACCTGGCCGCGCTGGACGTGCGGCAGGAATCGGGCCGGCATACGGCAGCGGTGGCGGAAATCTTCACTATGGCGCCTAACCTGCCGGACTACGCCGCCCTGACCGAGGAAGAACGCTTGCAGGCGCTCGGCGAGCTGCTGGCCCGGCCGGGCACGCCGCTGCTGTACTGCGACTCGCTCAGCCCCGCGACTCGTGAAACCCTGGAAGTCTTCCAGGTCATGGCGCGGACGCGCGCGGAAATCAGCCCGCGAGCCTTCGACAATTACGTCATTTCCATGACCCACGAAGCCAGCCATGTACTGGAGGTGCTGTTCCTGGCCAGCTTCGCCGGTCTGGCCGGACGCCGCGCCGACGGCGGCTGGCACTGCGACATCCGCGTCGCTCCCCTGTTCGAAACCATCGCCGATCTGAACCGGGTCGAGACCCTGCTGACCCGGTTGCTGGATCAGCCAGCCTACCAGGCACTGCTGGCGGCGACCGGCGAGGTACAGGACGTCATGGTGGGCTACTCCGATTCCTGCAAGGACGGCGGCATCCTGGCGTCCAACTGGGGGCTGTATCAGGCGCAGCAACGGGCGGTGGCTCTGGCGGCGGCGCGCGGTTTCGACTGCCGCCTGTTCCACGGGCGAGGCGGCACGGTGGGACGCGGTGGCGGCCCGGTCCACGACGCCATCCTGTCCCAGCCGCCGGGCACGGTGCGCGGCCAGATCAAGATCACCGAACAGGGCGAAGTGCTGTCTTTCAAGTACCAGAACCTGGAAACCGCCGTTTACGAGCTGACGCTCGGCATCACCGGCCTGATGAAAGCCAGCCGCCACCTGATCCAGGAAGTACCGGGCGACCCGCCGGAAGCGATGGCGGTCATGGCCGAACTGGCTCGACACGGCGAGGCCGCCTATCGCGATCTCACCGAACGAACGCCCGGCTTCATCGATTATTTCTACACCGCCACGCCGGTCACCGAGATCGGCCAGCTCAACATCGGCTCGCGACCCTCGCACCGCGCCCAGGGCGACCGCTCCAAATATTCGGTGCGGGCGATTCCCTGGATGTTCGGCTGGGGCCTGGCGCGACATACCCTGCCCGGCTGGTACGGCATCGGCGGCGCGCTAGCGGCCTGGCGCGGCGACGACCCCGAGCGGCTGGCAGTGTTGCGAAAGCTGTATCGGGAATGGCCGTTCTTTCACGCCCTGCTCAACAACAGCCAGATGTCGCTGAGAAAGGCGGACCCGGACATCGCCCACGAATACGCCCGGCTGTGCGAGGGCGATGAAACCATGCACGGCATTTACGAACGGTTCCGGGCGGAATACGAACGAACCTGCCAGGAAATTCTGGCGGTGGCGCAAGTCGCGACGCTGCTGGAGGAAAATCCGGTGCTGGCCAAATCGCTGGACCGGCGCGACCCTTACCTGAACCCGCTCAATCACATCCAGGTCACGCTGCTCCGCCGCTACCGGAAGGCGCTTCGGGAACAGGGCGCCGACTCGCCCGAGGCGGAAACCTGGCTGCGGCCCCTGCTGCGGTCCATCAACGCGCTGGCGGCGGGATTGCGGAATACCGGGTGAAAGGTAAACGCGCCAAAAAATGGCAACAAGATTGATGTTGGCTTACCAGCAGACCGCCATTGTCAACCCCTGGATTTCCTGTTTCACGGCTATTGACCGGAGCGTGCGGCCGTGAGCGGTTCCAAATCTTACCGATAGCCGATGATGCGCACCTCGCTGTTCCACTCGCCGAAAAACGGCTTGCCTTCCGCCTGCAGGATCAGTTGCCGGTTCTTCGGCATCGGCAGCCAAACGTTGTCGGAATTGTAGCCCCAGCCTCCCTGCGACTGACCGGTGGCGTACAGGTAGAATGACACCTCGCGGTCGCCGTCCAGTGCCGCCACCACCCGGAACCGATGAGGCCCGCCCTCGACATAGCCGGTGGCCACTTGCGCGTACACCAGAATTTCGCGCGCCGTATCCGGAACGGCGGCCGGGATTGGGCGCACGATCTGTTTGCCGCTCCCCTCGGGAAACGCGCCCAAGACCACATCGACCGGCTGGTACGCTTTCCAGACTTCGTCGCCGACCACGCTGCTCGCCGGCCGCGTCACGGCCGCCACCGCCGGCGTTTCCACCGTGCGCCGCAGCTCCGCCACGCTCTTCCGGGTACCCTGAATGTCGCGGCCGACCTCGGCCAGCGCCCGGTCGAACGCCAGCCACTGTTCCCGCCGCTGTTCGACGAGCTGACGTTCCAGCGCCGCCAGCCGGGTATCGAGCGCCGCCAACCTCGCCGCCAGCACGGCCTGTCCCACCGGTGGCTCCGGTTCCGGCTCCACCGCCGCGCAGCCTGCCGCCAGCATCCCGCTCAGGGCGGACAACGCCCAAATTTGTGGCAACTTCATACCGTTTTCCCGGTCGCTTTCCACTTGAATGGGCCGGGCATTATACTGATCGTTCCGTGCCGGTTCCCGCTCGCTTGCAACCACCGCAGATAGGGTATATTTCACGCAGCTTCACCAGCGTTTCCTGAGAGGAACCCCCAGGATGAACGAACTCGATCTGTCCCGACAAACCCCGTTCGGCGCGGATTTCAGCGTTGCCGAATTCGCCGACAACCCGGAGCCGCGCTGCCCCTGCGTGTTGCTGCTGGACAATTCCTGGTCCATGAGCGGCCACCCGATCACCGAACTCAACGAAGGACTGGCCACTTTCAAGGAAGAACTGCTGGCCGACAGCCTGGCGGCCAAGCGGGTCGAAATCGCCATCGTCAGCTTCGGCCCGGTCCAGGTGGTCAACGAATTCCAGACCGCCGAGCACTTCACGCCCCCGCAACTGGCGGCGCGCAAGGACACGCCCATGGGCCTGGCGATCATTCAGGGGCTGGAACTGCTGGACCAGCGCAAAGCGCTGTACCGCGAACACGGTATCCCCTTCTTCCGTCCCTGGGTATTCCTGATCACCGACGGCAGCCCCACCGATGACTGGAAAGCCGCCGCCAACGAAGTGCGCAAGGGCGAGGAAAATCGCGCCTTCGCCTTCTTTGCGGTCGGGGTCGAGGGCGCCAACCTGGATATCCTGCAACAAATTTCCCCGCGCCAGCCGCTGCGATTGAAAGGGTTACGGTTCCGCGAACTGTTCCAATGGCTGTCCAACTCGATGCGGTCGGTGTCGCGCTCGGTGCCGGGCGCCGAAGTACCGTTGAGCAACCCCACCGCGCCTGACGGCTGGGCCTCGGTGTGAACGAGCCGGACGGCTGGCGCCACGTCCGCGCCAGCGTGGCGGGCGTGGCGCACCTGGCCGTTGGCGCCGGCTGTCAGGACGCCTGCGCGGCCCAATTACTGTCCGGGCCGGAATCGAGCCCCGTGCTGGTGCTGGCCGCCGCCGATGGCGCCGGCAGCGCCGCCCTCTCGGGCGCCGGCGCGGAGCTGGCCTGCCAGACCCTGCTGGCCGAATGCGCGGCCTGGCTGGCGGACGCCCCCGCCGAAGACTGGACCCCGGCTGCGGCGGAGAAGATGCTCCAGCAGGTTCGAACCGCGCTGGGGCGCCTCGCGGCGGACACGGGACAACCGATACGGGAATTCGCCTGCACCTTGCTGGGCGCGGTGGTGGCCGCCGACCGTGCGCTGTTCCTGCAAATCGGCGACGGCGCCATCGTGATCGGCGCTCCGAACCAAGGTTACCGGCCGGTGTTCTGGCCACAGACCGGCGAATACGCCAACGAAACCTACTTTGTCACCGACATCGCCGCCGCCACCCATCTTGAATGCGCGATCCTGAGCGAACCCGTCGCCGAAATCGCGCTGCTGACCGATGGCCTGCAACGGCTGGCGCTGCACTATCAAACCCGCCAGGCCCACGAACCGTTCTTCCGTCCGCTGTTCCAGCGCTTGCGCGCACATCCGGAACCTGGCTGTCCGGCGATTCTGGCGACCGCGCTGGAACGCCTGCTCGCCGGCCCGGCGATCAACCAGCGCACCCACGACGACAAAACCCTGATCCTGGCCACCCGGCTGGCGGCGGAATCCGCCGAAGACACCGGCGGCGCGGGCGTTCCTCCCCTCCCCCCCTCATCCTGCCCGAGCGGCGACGAGGACGCGACCACCGACGATCCGGCGGGGATGTCTTCCCTCCCGGCGGACGAGGGTGAGGAGTCGGCCCCCGAATCCGAGCTTCGGGAAGAATCCGGTGACGCGGCTGCATAGCGGCGCCGGTCACCCCGTCGAGCTGGGCAAGACGCTGGGGCGCGGCGGCGAAGGCGTGGTCCATGACATCGCCGGCCGGCCCGGCTTTGTCGCCAAGATCTACCACCAGGCGGTCGGCGCCGACAAAGCGCTCAAGCTGGAAGGGATGGCCCGGCAAGCCCACCCCAGTCTGCTGGAAATCGCCGCTTGGCCGGTGGACGTGCTGCGCGCCCATCCGACCGGTCCAGTGCACGGTTTCGTCATGCCCAAGGTCAGCGGCTACCAGGAGATCCACAGCCTGTACGGACCGGCGCACCGCAAGCGGGCCTTCCCGCAGGCCGACTGGTCCTTTCTGATCCATGCCGCCCGCAATCTGGCCAGTGCGTTCGAGACCATCCACGCTCGCGGCCACGTCATCGGCGACGTCAATCCTGGCAACGTGGTGGTTTCCGCTCAGGCGCTGGTCAAACTGATCGATTGCGACTCCTTCCAGATCGACACCGGCAATCGACTGTTTCCCTGCGATGTCGGCGTGCCGCAGTTCACCGCGCCGGAGTTGCAAGGCCGCCCGTTTCACGGACTGCGGCGCGCTCCGGATCACGATGCCTTCGGCCTGGCCCTGCTGTGCTTCCACCTGCTGTTCATGGGACGCCACCCCTTCGCCGGCCGCTATCGGGGCAAGGGCGACATGCCGATCGAGCGCGCCATCAAGGAATGCCGGTTCGCCTTCGGCCAGCACGCCGCCGCCCGCTCGATGGAGCCGCCGCCGCACACCTTGCCGCTCGCCGCCCTGCCGCGTCCGGTCGCGCATCTGTTCGAGCGTGCCTTCGCCCCCCCCAGTGCGGCCCAATCGCGGCCCTCCGCCCGCGAATGGCTGTTGGCGCTGGAACAACTCAACGGCGAGCTGCGCGCCTGCCGGCGCAGCGCCGCGCACAAATACCCGCAACGGTTGCCAGCCTGTCCGTGGTGCGCGCTGGAGCAGGCCAGCGGAACCCTGTTTTTCATCCTGCCGGCCCAGACTCTGGCGGCCGGCCCCACCGCTGGCCCCACCGATTTCGAACTGGAACCGGTCTGGAATCGCATCCTGGCGCTGGAACCGCCGCCGGACGAGAGTCCGCCGGCGCCGGTGGCGGCGCAACTGGCGCCGATCACCCCCACCCCATTGCCGGAACCGCTGCGTCGGGTCCGCCGCCACAACGCGATCAAGGCGGTGGTCGTCGCCGGTATCGTCCTGGCCGCGATAGTGATCCGCCCGCGACTGAGCTGGCTATGGTTGCCGCTGGCCACCGTCGGCTGGTCGCTATCGCGGAACAGCGCGGCGCGGCGGGAACGCCAGCGCCGCCGGTTGGCGCTGCTGGCGGCCCGCCGGGAGCTGACGGAACTGCGGACAGCCTGGCAACGCCACGCCACCGCACAGCCGTTCGCCGGCAAGCTGCAAGCACTGCGCGAACTGCGCGAGCGCCACCGTACCCTGGGAGCCGAATTCCGGCGCAGCTTGCGGCGGCTGGAAACCGGCCAACGCCAGCTTCAATTGCAGGCGTTTTTGGAAGGTCACTTCGTCGATGCCGCCCGGATCGCCGGCCTGCGCGCCACCGACCGGTTGGCGCTGGAATCCTACGGCATCGAAACCGCCGCCGACGTGACGCCCGCCGCAATCCAGGCGGTGCCCGGCTTCGGCCAGCGCTTCGGCCAGCAGCGATACGCGGCGCTGCTGGCCTGGCGTCAGGCCCTGGAGCGCCAGTTCCGTTACGATCCCGGCAAGGGCGCCAATCCGGCCGCCGTCGCCAACCTGCGCCAGCACTACGCCCAACAGCGGCAACAGATCGAACGGGAACTGCTGGCGGGTCCCGAGGAACTGGCTAAAATCAAGACGGACATCCTCAAGCAACGCGCCCAGCTCAATATCGCCCTGATCCGCCAGGCGATGCGAGAGGCGCAGGCGCAAGCCGACCTGCGGGTTTTCCATCCTGATATCGGGTTTTTACGGCGGCGCAACGGCGGCTAGGCGGTTTGCGGCAAAGAGGCTCACATGGGCAGACGCAACGAACACACGCGCGCGGAACTCCGGCAGATTGCCCTGGAGGCCGCCGAGGAACTGGTGGCCGCGCAGGGGCTGGCCGGCTTGAGCACCCGCAAAGTGGCGGCCCGCATCGGCTACACGGTCGGCAGTCTGTACATGGTCTTTCGAAACCTCGACGATCTGATCGTCCAGATGAACGAGCGGACCCTGGACGCCCTGCACGCGCGGTTGGCCACCGCCACCGGACAGCCGCCGACCGCCGCCATTCGGGCGCTGGCCCAGAGCTACATCGCCTTCGCCCTGAGCGAACCCAACCGCTGGCTGGCGATTTACCAGCACCGCTTGCCGGACGGGGAAACCGTGCCGGATTTCTTCAGCGAAAAAGTGGCTCGGATGTTCGAGCTGGTGCAGCGCCAGCTCATGCTGCTGTGCCCCCAACGGCCGCCGGACGACAGCGCTCTGGCCGCTCGCGCGCTGTGGAGCGGAATTCACGGCGTCTGCATTCTGGGCCTGGACCAGAAACTGGAAGCCGTCGGCGGTCGTTCGATCGAGGAGGTGGCCGGCTCGCTGCTGGATCACTATCTGACTGGCTTCGCCCTGCCTCAGCGGCTCACCCCTTCGTGACGCGCCACCTGCCGCCCAAGCAATGATGTTCGCTTTTCCGCCATGCGGGACACGCCACGCAAACAAGCGCGTCGACCCGCTTGCCGTTGCTCGTCCAGCCGCTTCGCCCCAAGGCAGCCATGCAGCCGTTCCTGGCGGATGTCGGTGCCGTCGTTTGTCGTTTAGCGATCGACCATGGACAGGGTGGTCGGGTTGTAGCGAGGTCCGAAAACCTTGCCCGGCGCGAGCGCGTCGTCGAGCGTGCTCATCCGGGCCGCATCGAGCAAGATCGAAGCGGCGGCGACGTTCTCCTCCAGGTACTGGACGCGCTTCGTGCCGGGGATCGGCACGATGTCTGGTCCCTTGTGCAGCAGCCAGGCCAGCGCGGCCTGTCCCGGCTTGACGCCGAGCGACCGCGCCATCTCCCGCACCGCCTCTGCCGCCCGCACGTTGGCGTCGAAATTCTCGCCCTGATAGCGGGGATCGCCGCGCCGGAAGTCGCCCTCGGGGTACTCCTCCGCCCGCTTGACCTCGCCGGTCAGGAAGCCGCGCCCCAGCGGCGCGAACGGCACCAGACCGATGCCGAGCTCGCGCAGGACCGGGATGATGTCCGCTTCCAAATTCCGTTCCCACAGCGAGTATTCGCTCTGGAGCGCGGAGACCGGATGGATGGCGTGGGCGCGCCGGATATTGGCGGCGCCCGCCTCGGAGAGGCCGAAGAAGCGTACCTTACCCTCCCGCACCAGGTCGCCCACCGCGCCCGCGACCTCTTCCATCGGCACGGCTGGATCGACGCGATGCTGGTAGAGCAGATCGATGCGGTCCGTCTGGAGACGCCGCAGGGACCCTTCGACCGCCTGGCGGATGTGTTCGGGCCGGCTGTCGCGGTCGGTGCCCACCATCTTGCCGTTCTCGATGCGGAAGCCGAACTTCGTGGCGAGAATCACCTCGTCGCGCCGCCCCTGGAGCGCCCGGCCGAGCAGCTCCTCGTTGACGTAGGGGCCGTAGACCTCGGCCGTGTCGAGGAAGGTGCAGCCGAGATCGATCGCCCGGTGGAGGGTGGCGATGGACTCCGTTTCGTTCGCGGGACCGTAGGACTGGCTCATGCCCATGCAACCGAGGCCGATTGCCGAAACTTCGAGCCCTTGGCTGCCGAGCTTGCGTTTTTCGAGACTCATCGATCTTCTCCTTATGGCCTTGGAACCCGTGGTTGAGCGCTCCGCGATCGCCGCGCCAATGTCGCGGAGCCTTGACGGGAACGCATTAGAACGTGGCATCCATCGACTTGGGCAGGCGGAATTTCGCCATCAGGCCTTCAGCGACGCCAGATCGATCACAAAGCGGTACTTCACGTCGCTTTCGAGCATGCGTTCATACGCCTCGTTGATGCCCTGAATCTCGATCAATTCGATGTCGGAGGCGATGCCGTGCTGACCACAGAAATCCAGCATCTCCTGGGTTTCGGCGATACCGCCGATGACGGAACCCGCCACGGACTTACGCCCCAAGATCAGCGGCACGGTATTCAAAACGGGTTCCAGACCACCCAGATAACCGACCAGCACCAGCGTTCCGTTCAGGGATAGCGTAGGCAGATACGGATTGAGATCGTGGGCATAAGGCACGGTGTCGATGATCAGATCGAATTGACCCTTTACGGCCGCCATTTGCCCTTCATCGGTGGAAAACACAATGTTGTGCGCGCCCAAACGACGCGCGTCCTGCTCCTTGCCCGGCGAGCGGGTGAACAGCGACACGTCGGCGCCCATCGCCCTCGCCAGTTTCAGCGCCATGTGGCCGAGCCCGCCCAGACCGATGACCGCCACCCGGCTGCCCTTGCCGACCCGCCAATGGCGTAGCGGCGACCAGGTCGTAATCCCGGCGCACAGCAGCGGCGCGGCCCCCGCCAGGTCCAAGCCCTCGGGAATCTTCAGCACGAACGGGTCGGAGACGACGATCTTCTCGGAGTAGCCGCCGAACGTGGGCATCCGGTCATGGCGGTCAAGGTCGTTGTAGGTCAGCGTGTGGTGGTCCTCGCAATACTGCTCCAACCCCTGTTCGCAAGCCGGGCAGTGCTGGCAGGAATCGACCATGCAGCCGACCCCGACAGGGTCGCCCGGTTTGAAGCGGGTGACCTCCGGTCCGACGCCGATCACGCGGCCGATGATTTCATGACCGGGCACCATCGGATAAATGCTGTTACCCCAGTCATTACGGGCTTGATGCAAGTCCGAGTGACAGACACCACAGTAGAGGATCTCGATCGTCACATCGTTTGCACGCGGTTCGCGGCGCTCGAAACGATGAGGAGCCAAGGCGTCCTTGGACGATTGTACGGCGTAACCCAGCACGTTCATGGTCATGATCTTTTCTCCGATGCAAGAGGGCTGCCGAGTCGGCAGACAGTGGCTTGTTCATGATGACAAGAGTCTATCATCTGTGGCGGAGGTGGCTTGACCACCGGCTGCCGCTCACGCGGCTAAAGCGCGCGTTCAAAAGCCGCGACCATGGAAACCATGGAAATCAATCAATCCGCCGCCTCGCGCCGAACATGGGCAAACAGCGGTTCGAAAACCGCCGTGGCCAGTTCCACGAACTCCCCATCCAGCGGATCGGTATCGCGGAACGCCAACCGATAATAGCCATCGTCCCGCTCCGGATGACTCTGCCGGTATTCGCTGCCCGCCCACTCGGTTTGCGCCGCCCGCAACGCGCGCTCTCCGTCGCCGTCCTTGTCCAGCTTCTCGACGTAAGCCAGCGCGCTTTTCGGAAAGAAATGCAGCAAGCGCCGTGTCCCTCGCCAGTACAGCTCCAGTAGCGCCTGCAATGTCTCGCGGGGATTCGCGACTGGCTCCAGCACCACATCCTGATCTTCCGCCACCCAATGACTGCACAAAACCCCCATCGACCCCACGGCGTTCGACGCCAGATGATGCAGCCATAACTTCAGATAATCGTTGGCCTTCATCGACGCCAGTCGGTAGCCCGTCCACCCGTCCGGGGTCAACCCGGCCAGTCGGCCGGTCAGGCGGAACGCGCCCAACGTCAGATCGACGTTCAGCGGTTCGGTCGCCCGTCGTGGCAACACCCGCCCCAATCGCCCGGCGAAGCGGACCACTCGTTCCTGTGCTTCGGCGAACACGCACTCGCCCACCTGCCCGTGTGGCAGTGCCCCACCCGCCCGCAGCACCGCCTCGATTTCCGCCGCCGGCCGATCCTCGCGGTACAGTTCCAGCGCCCGACCCAACACCTGATAATTCTCCAACCCGTCCAGCACGAACGGCTCGCGGGTCTCCAGCCCCTCCTCGCCCTCCTCCACCCGGATACCCAGCCGCTCGCGCAACAACCAGCGCGCCGGATTCTCGAAGAACCGGATCAGTCCCTCCAGGTTCACCGTGCGCAAGGCCGGTTCCGGCTCCGGCAACATTCCCGCCAACAGCGCCGTCGCCAGTTGTTCGCCGCGCCCGGCCCGCTGACTGGCTTCCACCCATTCCCGCGCGTAGCTGAACAGGCGCGCGTCGCCGCTGAAATAGCGCTGGCTGAACGGCTGCAAGGGGTGGCGCGTCAGCAGTTGCATGCTGGCCCGGCCGGCGGCGCCATAAAAGCCCCGGTCCACCACATCCAGCAACTCGCCGATCAGCACCGAGGGCGGCAGCATCGAATTATCGCGGATGTTCTGGCCGACGTAGCTGAGGTAAAAACACGCTCGGGCCGACAGCAGGGTCTCCAGGAACAGATAGCGGTCGTCCTGGCGGCGGGAGCGGTCGCCGCGCCGGAATCGGGTCGCCATCAAATCGAAACCCACCGGCCGGTGCGGGCGCGGATAGGCGTCGTCGTTCATGCCGAGCAGGCACACCACCGGAAACGGGATGCTGCGCATCGGCACCATCGCGCAACAGGTCACCCCGCCGCCCAGAAACCGTCCTGCTCCGCTCTCGGCCGTGTTTAACTGCCCGCGCAGCGCCGATTTCACCACCGACAGCAAAACCGGCTCGTCGAACCCGGCCAGTTCGGCGTTGCCGCGCAGCGTTTCCAGCGCGGCCCGAATCAGTTGCAGCTCGTTCTCCTCGCGTTCGCGGGGTTCGAAAAACTGCTCCAGCACACCGCGCAGCATGTCCACCCACGCCGCCAGCGGCAGGCGCTCGCGCAAGCGGACATCCAGGCCAAACAGCGCCTCGGTGAAACTCTGCAAGCATCCCAGCGCCCGAGCCTCGCCGCCTTCCACCTCGTCGTAGGGCAGAATACCGCCGTACAGCTCGCGGCCGTTCCCCGGCAGCGCGTAGCCCAGCAGCAGCCGATCCAGCCCGGCCCGCCAGGTGTGCTCGGCGGTGACAGGCAAATCCCAGGTGCTTTTGATGCTGGCGTCGATACCCCAGCGAATGCCGGCGCCCCGCACCCAGCGGCGAATGCGTTCCAGATCGTCTTCCGTCAGACCGAAGCGCCGCCGCACTGCCGGCGGCTCCAGCAGGCCCAGCACCTGCGCGGCGTCGTAGCGCCCACCGCCCAGATCCAGCAATTCGAAAAACACCTCGACCAGCGGATTCTCGACCGGCGTGCCCTGATCGGCGACGCTGAACGGTATCCGCCGTTCGCGCGGGGCGCCGTCGAACACCGCCTCGATCAGCGGCCCGTACACGGCGATGTCTGGCGCCATCACGATCACGTCCGACGGCTTCAGATCCCGACGCGCCGCCAACAGGGCCAGCAATTGATCGTGTAAAACCTCGACCTCGCGCATCGGCCCGTGGCAGGCGTGGATTTGCAGCGAGCGGTCGTCCGGCCGCAGCGGCAAGGGTGGGCACTCCTCGCCGCCCCGCTCGCGCAAGTGCAAGATGTCGGCCTGCAACCGATGCAACAGCATCTCGCCGTCGGGCTCGGCGAAGCCGTCCCACTCGGTTCGCGGATACGCGTGCAACAGGTCGATGAAATCCCGCCCCTGCTTACCAAGGGAGGCCAACAGCGGATTGCCGACCGTCAGATAGGCATCCTCCGGGTCGGTCTCCTCGCCCAACCGGGCCAGATCGCGCTCGGCCCGGATGTCGCCCCAGTATTCCTGGCAGGGATTTAGCACGAACAGATGCAGGTCCACATGGCGCGCCAGTTCCGCCAGCAGGTCCAGATACAGCGGCGGCAGCGCCGCCACGCCGATGACGGCGACTCGCTCCGGCAAGCGGCGGCGGTCGAAATCGCCGTCGCGCAACGCCTTGCGGAATTGTTCCTGCACCCGCACCCGGTGCGCCGCGCCCGTCCGCGCCAGCCGCCGCCACAACTCGGCCTGCCAGTGATCTTCCTCGCCCGCCTCCCACTTTCCGATCCAGTCCGGACGGTAAACCAGATACTGATCGAAGCCGTCGGCGATACGGCAGGCCAGTTCGTGGCGGCGAAAATCATCGCCGCCGCCGAGATAGGCACGCGGCAGTGCAAAGCGCGGCGTGTCCTCCAACTCCCGCAACAGCGCCATGATCCGCCAAACCAGCACCGGCTTATCGAACGCCGAGGTCGGCGGCAACTGGCGCAGCACCGCCCGGCTCATCTCCCAGAGAAAAGTCGCCGGAAACTGAAACGCCAGATTGGCGCAGACCCCCAGGCGCTCGGCTAGCCGCAGCGTCAGCCAGCGGGCCATGCCGTTGCTCTGGGTAACCACGACCTCCCGCGCCAGCGGCGCGCACAAAGGCCGCCGCAACACGTCGGCCAGTTGCTCGGTCAGGACTTCAAGCTGGTTGCTTTGATAGCTGTAAAACACGAGGGGCGCCCTGATGGCTGGAAAAAGGCACGGCGCGGGCCGGTCGTCGCCCGTTTGGGCTCGGCGATCTTAAGTGGTCCCGGAGGAACCCGCATGTTGCGCCAACCGCCGCAGGGCCGCGCTCAAGCGGGAGTCCGGCACGTTGCGGGCGGTGACTTCCAACAGTTTCGCATTGCGTTGGGTCAGCGTCAGCCTCGGTCGCCGGGGGCGGGGCGGAAAAGCGGGCGGCACGACCCGAACCCGCGGCTTGGGCAGGGGGATACCGAGCTGTTGGCCGAGCGTCCCACGGATATTGTGCAGGGCATAGCGCAGCCGGGTGGCCCAACTGGACGAGTCGGCATGCACCGTCCAACCGTCCTGATCCAGTTGGACCAACACCGTGTGATCGTGCAGATGCGGCGGCAGGTAGGCGCGGAAGATGCGGTTGAGCCGGGTCAACTGGTCGGCGCGCGCCATCAACCGCCCCAACATCCCTTGCGGGCGACGCAGGCACTCCCCCACCGTCGGGATGGAACTCGTTCGCTGGCGCGGCGGCGCTTCCTGGATGGCGGGGAAGCGCGGGGAAAGTAACGTCGGACCGGCCGGCGCCGCCGCCGGGAGCGGGAGGTAGGGCGCGGTGGCCTCGGCTATTTTGGCGGGCACGCCAACCCCGGTCGCAATCGGCGCGACACGGACGGCTCCATCAGACTCGGAGCCAGCGACCGCGACGGGCCGCGACGGGGCCGCCGGTGACGAGCCGGGTTCCGACCCGTGGCCGCGCAATATTTTCAGCAGGTGCGCGGTGTGCCAGCGGGCGGACGCGCGGCTGTCGGATTCAGCCATGGTTCCCCCCGCCGCCCGCGCGATCCTCCCCGCGCCGCGAACGCGGGATGCTTGGCTCGAACCGTTGCTGGAAGATCATCACAGTAGGAAGTTGCGCCGCCGGGTTAGCCCCATAAGGAACTTTCGCGCAGATCCCGCTAAACCGCAAGTCAAGACGGCGCGAAGAACCCCTTGTCGAACGACAACTTCAGGACCGGGCGAAATCCGCCACGAATCCGGCGATACCGTCCAGATCGGCCAGCGCGAACACGGGCAAACCGGGACAGCCGTGCGCCGCCGGCTCCAACAACGGCTCGCTGGCGACGGCGACGATGGTCGGGTCACTCGGGAAACGCGGCGGCTTGTCCTCGGCGAGCCGCCGCCAGATTTCCAGTTTGGGATAAGCGCCGGTTTTCCAACCCTCCACCAGTACCAGATCCACGGGTTGCAGATGGGCGAGCAACTCGACCAGCGTGGGTTCCGGTTCCTCGCGCAGTTCGTGCAACACGGCCCAGCGGCGGCCGGTCGCCAAAATCACTTCATGGGCGCCAGCCTGACGATGCCGCCAGGTATCCTTGCCGGGCGTATCCAAATCCACATCGTGATGAGCGTGTTTGAGCGTGGACACGGTCAGGCCGCGTGCCCGCAGCCGGGGCAGCAGGGCGACGATGAGCGTGGTCTTGCCGCAGCCGCTCCAGCCGCTGACACCGAGAACTTTCATCGCCACCCAACCGGATCAGCGCTGCCGCACCACCTGATACGGACGGGCCACGTAGGTGACCGGCGCGCTCCAGATATGCACCAGCCGGCTGAAGGGGAATACCAGGAACACGGTCAAGCCCAGGAAAATATGCAGCTTGAACAGGAAGCCCATGGGGGTGATGGCGGCCACCGCTTCCGCCGGATCGAACGTCACGACATTCCGCGCCCACTGCATGAGCAGCAGCATATTGCCGCCATCCAGATGCATCAGCGACAGCGGGATGGTCAGCAGACCGAGGGTTAGCTGCATATATAAGAGCAGCAGGATAAAAATATCCATTCGGGTACTGGTCGCCCGCACCCGGGGATCGTTCAGCCGCCGCTGCACCAGCATCGTCAGCCCGGCGAAGCACATCAACCCGGCGACGCTACCGGCGACGATGGCCAGGATTTGTTTGGCGCCCGCAGAGACGCCCAAGGCGTGGAACACTTCCGGCGGGGTGAGCAAACCGATGAAATGGCCGGCGAACAGAAGCAGGATGCCGACATGAAACAGATTGCTGGCCCAACGCATGTTCTTGTTGCTGATCATCTGGCTGGAATGCGCCTTCCAAGTGAACTGGTCGCGGTCGAAGCGCGCCAAGCTGCCGAGCAGGAAGACTGCGCCGGCCAGATAAGGATAAACGCCAAATAACAGGGTATTCAGGTAACTCATGATCTTTTACCTCAAGTGTTTGCCGAGGGCGACCCTCACCCCCAGCCCCTCTCCCGCAAGCGGGAGAGGGGCGTGTTACAGGGGACGAGCCGTTTGTGGAGTTGAACCAGGTGGGGGCATCCAGCGTACCGGTTGGGTCGTACCCTGGCCCGTTTGGCGAGCGCCACAACCCTCCCGATTCGCCAGGAATGTCACCACCTCCTCTTCCCAAATCTTGTCCATGTTGACGATCGCTTGATCGGGACCCTCGGTCGCGGCTTGCCGGCGAATCTCCTCGATGTCCGCCGGGTCGCCGACCAGCGCGGCGAGGGCATCGAACACGACGTGATAATCGCTGCCGCGCTCCGTCAGCCGGGCGCCAAGCAAGGCCATGACGTGCATGGCATCGGCCAACATGTCCAGCGCCTCTCCCGCCGGACGCTGCGCCAGATATTCCAGAAACAGTGGAATGTAGTCGGGCAGTTCGCGGGCGTTCAGTTCGAAACCGTGCCGGTGGTAAACCTTCAGCAGGTCGACCATGGCCTGACCGCGATCCCGCGATTCGCCGTGGATATGCTCGAACAGATGCAGCGATAACGCCCGGCCCCGGTCGAAGAGCCGAACATACCGTTCCTGCCACTCGATCGGATCGGTCCGCCGCATCTGGTTCATCATCGCCAACAACGCCTGCTGCTCGCGTTCCGGCAACAAATTTTCCTGGACGAGAACTTCCGCCATCTCCCCCAACGCCGCCTGCATCTCCGGTTGTGGGTAGCACAGCAGGGCGGACAGGACTTTCAGGGTTTTCATCATTCCACCTCGTGTATGTGGCGCCCGATACCAGCGCCCTCACCCCAACCCCTCTCCCGGAGGGAGAGGGGCGCTTGCCCTCGATTCAGGCTTTGGTCGGCGGCTCCACGCGAATCGGAACCGCCCGGCGCGTCGTCACTTTCTTGCCACCAAACAGATTGGTTTTATCCGTACCCGGCGAGCAGCCGTTGCCGAAGCTGAAGCCGCAACCGCCACGCTCACCGAAGGCGTCATAGGTGGCGCTGGCATATTCGCGGTGGCTGGTCGGAATAACGAAGCGATCTTCGTAATTGGCAATCGCCAGATAGCGGTACATCGATTCGACCTGATCGATGCGCAGACCGACCGCTTTCAGCACGTCGTCGCGGATTTCGCCGTCCACCGTCTTGCCGCGCATGTAGGCGCGCATGGCCAGCATCCGCTCCAGCGCCAGCTTGACCGGCTTTTCGTCGCCGGCGGTCAGCAGGTTGGCCAGATACTTCAGCGGAATCCGCAAGGAACCGACATCGGGGATGATGCCGTTCATGCCGATCTGACCGGACTCGGCGCGGGACTGGATCGGCGACAGCGCCGGCACATACCAGACCATCGGCAGGGTGCGGTACTCGGGATGCAGCGGGAAGGCGATCTTCCACTCGATCGCCATCTTGTAGATGGGTGACTCCTGAGCCGCTTCCAGCCACGGCTCGGGAATGCCGGCCTTGCGCGCCTCGGTCTGCACCGTCGGGCTGAACGGATCGAGGAACATGTCGAGCTGGGCCTGATACAAACTCTGCTCGTCGGCGACGCTGGCGGCCTGCTCGATTTTATCGGCGTCGTACAGCAATACGCCCAGATAGCGGATGCGGCCCACGCAGGTTTCCGAGCAAACGGTCGGCTGGCCGACCTCGATGCGCGGGTAGCAGAGGATGCACTTTTCGGATTTGCCGGTATTCCAGTTGTAGTAAATCTTCTTGTACGGGCAGCCGGAAACGCACATCCGCCAACCCCGGCACTTGTCCTGGTCGATCAGAACGATGCCGTCCTCCTCGCGCTTGTAGATCGCGCCCGACGGGCAGGACGCGACGCAGGCCGGGTTCAGGCAATGCTCGCACAGGCGCGGCAGGTACATCATGAAGGTGTTTTCGAACTCGCCGTACATCTCCTTCTGCACGTTCTCGAAGTTGGTGTCCTTGGAACGCTTGGCGAATTCGGTGCCGAGGATTTCCTCCCAGTTCGGCCCCCACTGGATTTTTTGCATCCGCTCGCCGCTGATCGCCGAGCGCGGCCGGGCGGTGGGCATGGCTTTCGACTCCGGCGCATTCTGCAAATGTGCGTAGTCGTAATCCCACGGTTCGTAGTAGTCGTCGATGGCCGGCAGGTCGGGGTTGGCGAAGATATTCGCCAGAATCCGCCACTTGCCGCCCTGCTTCGGCTCGATTTTGCCGTCCCGGCGGCGTTTCCAGCCGCCGTTCCACTTCTGTTGGTTCTCCCATTCCTTGGGATAACCGATGCCGGGCTTGGTCTCGACGTTGTTGAACCAGGCGTATTCCATACCGTCGCGGCTGGTCCAGACGTTCTTGCAAGTCACCGAACAGGTGTGGCAGCCAATGCACTTGTCCAGATTCAGGACCATGGCGATTTGTGCGCGTACTTTCATGTCAATGAGCCTCCACGGTGGCGTCGGCCGGGGTTTCGTCATCCAGCCAGTCGACCTTGGCCATCTTGCGGACGACGATGAACTCGTCGCGGTTGGCGCCGACGGTGCCGTAATAGTTGAAGCCGTAACTCTGCTGGGCGTAGCTGCCGATCATATGAGTCGGCTTCAGCACGGTACGGGTCACCGAGTTGTGAATGCCGCCCCGGGTGCCGGTGATTTCCGATCCCGGCGTATTCACGATCTTTTCCTGGGCGTGGTACATCATCGACATGCCTTCCGGCACCCGCTGGCTGACCACCGCACGGGCGGCGATGGCGCCATTGAGGTTGTAGGCTTCGATCCAGTCGTTGTCCTCGATGCCGGCTTTTTTGGCGTCGATCTCGGACATCCAGATGATCGGGCCACCCCGCGACAGGGTGAGCATCAGCAGGTTGTCGGTGTAGGTGCTGTGGATGCCCCACTTCTGGTGTGGGGTGATGAAGTTCAGCACGATTTCCGTATTACCGTTCGGCTTCTTGCCGATGATCGGCTCGACGGTTTTCATATCCACCGGTGGCCGGTAGGCACACATCGCCTCACCAAAACCAAGCATCCACGGATGATCCTGATAAAACTGCTGGCGACCGGTCAGGGTCCGCCACGGAATCAATTCATGGACGTTGGTGTAGCCGGCGTTGTAGCTGACCTTTTCATCTTCCAGCCCCGACCAGGTCGGCGAGGAAATAATCTTGCGCGGCTGGGCCTGAATGTCGCGGAAACGGATTTTCTCGTGTTCCTTGGGCAGCGCCAGATGGGTATGGTCGCGGCCCGTGATCCTGCCCAACGCCGCCCAGGCTTTTACCGCCACATGGCCGTTGGTCTCCGGGGCCAGCATCATGATCATCTCAGCCGCGTCGATGTCGCTGTCGATGCGGGGCCGACCCTTGGATATACCTTCTTCCAGCACGGTGTAATTGAGCGTCGCCAGCGCCTTGACCTCGTGCTCGGTATTCCAACTAATGCCCTTACCGCCGTTACCGACTTTATCCAGTAGCGGCCCGACCGAGGTGAACTTCTTGTAGGTATTCGGATAGTCGCGCTCGACTACGATCAGGCTCGGTGCGGTCTTGCCGGGGATCAGCTCGCATTCACCCTTCTTCCAGTCCTTCACGTCCGGCATGGCCAGTTCGCTGGGAGTGTCGTGCAGAGTCGGCAAGGCGACAATATCCTTTTCCACACCCAGATGACCGACGCAGACCTCGGAGAAGGTTCGAGCGATACCCTTGAAAATATCCCAGTCGGTGCGCGACTCCCAGGCCGGGTCCACCGCTGCGCTCAGCGGGTGAATAAACGGGTGCATGTCGCTGGTGTTGAGATCGTTCTTCTCGTACCAGGTGGCGGTCGGCAACACGATGTCCGAATACATACAGGTGGTGGACATGCGGAAATCCAGAGTCACCAGCAGATCGAGTTTACCTTCCGCGCCCTTCTGCCACTTTACTTCCAGCGGTTTCTCGCCGCCTTCCTCGCCTAAATCCTTGCCCTGCACGCCATGCACCGCGCCGAGCAGATATTTGAGGAAGTATTCGTGACCCTTGCCCGAGGAGCCGAGCAGGTTAGAGCGCCATACGAACATGTTGCGCGGGAAGTTGACCGGGTTGTCGGGATCTTCAAAGGCGAAGTTGACCTTGCCGGCCTTGAGGCTCTCCACCAAATACTCATTCGGCGCTTTACCGGCGGCGGCGGCATCCCTGGCAACTTGCAGCGGATTGGCGTCGAAATGCGGCGCAGTCGGTAGCCAGCCCATGCGCGCCGAACGCACGTTGTAGTCGATCTGCGTACCCTGCCACTGCTGCGGATCGACCAGCGGTGACAGAATTTCGGTCATCGCCAGCCTCTCGTAGCGCCACTGGCTACTGTGGATGTAAAAGAACGACGTCGAATTCATGTGCCGGGGCGGGCGGTGCCAGTCCAGGGCGAACGCTAATGCGGTCCAGCCGGTTTGCGGGCGCAGCTTCTCCTGACCGACGTAATGCGACCAGCCGCCACCGCTCTGACCAACACAACCGCACATCATCAGCATGTTGATGACACCCCGGTAGTTCATGTCCATGTGATACCAGTGGTTCATCGCCGCACCGATAATAATCATCGACTTGCCGTGGGTCTTGTCAGCGTTTTCGGCAAACTGACGGGCGACGGCGATGATCTGCTCGCGCGGCACCCCGGTAATTCTTTCCTGCCAGGCTGGAGTGTAAGGCACGTCGTCGTCATAGGTCTTGGCGACATTGCTGCCACCCAGACCGCGATCCAGGCCGTATTGCGCCAGGGTCAGGTCGTAAACGGTGGCCACCAGCGCATCGGCGCCGTCGGCCAGCTTGACCTTCTTCGCTGGCACATGACGGATTTGCACGGCCTCGTGCTCGGTGCAGGCGAAATGCGGATGTTGAGTGGAACCGAAGTAGGGGAAGCCGACGGGAACGACGCTATCCTTGATTTCGTTCACTGACAGACGCAACTGGGTCTCAGCGCCGGTCAATGCTTCCTTCGACTCCAGATTCCACTTGCCGACCATGCTTTCCTTCTCGCCCCAACGGAAACCGATGGAACCATTGGGAACCAGCAGATGGCCGCTGTTCTCGTCAAACGCCAGGGTTTTCCATTCCGGGTTATTCGCCTGACCCGCGCCATCCGCCAGATCGGAAGCACGCAGGAAACGGCCATTGACGTAAGTCCCATCCTGACGTGGATCGAGCATCACCAGATAGGGGAAATCGGTGGTCTCACGCACGTACTTGTTGAAGTACTCGCTTTTCCCGTCGAGATGAAACTCGCGCAGGATGACATGGCCCATGGCCATGGCGACGGCGGCGTCGGTGCCTTGTTTCGGATGCAGCCAGATATCGGCAAATTTCGACGCTTCCGAGTAGTCCGGGCAGACCACCGCGATCTTCGCGCCCTTGTAGCGCACCTCGGTCATGAAGTGCGCGTCCGGGGTACGGGTTTGCGGCACGTTGGAACCCCACATCATCAGGAAGGTGGAGTTGTACCAGTCGGCGGATTCCGGCACGTCGGTTTGCTCGCCCCAGATCATCGGGCTGGCGGGCGGCAAGTCGCAGTACCAGTCATAGAAGCTGCCGCAGGCGCCGCCGATTAGCGACAGATAGCGGGAACCGGCGGCGTAGGACACCATCGACATGGCCGGAATCGGCGAGAAGCCGTAGATGCGATCCGGGCCAAATTTTTTGACTGTGTACACATTGGCAGCGGCGATGATTTGATTCACTTCGTCCCAGGTGGAGCGGACGAAGCCACCCAAACCCCGTTGGCTCTTGTACTCAGCCGCCTTGGCCGGGTCTTCGATAATGGACGCCCACGCCGCCACTGGATCTTTATGCACCGCCAGCGCTTTGCGCCACAGCTTGATCAGCCGACCGCGAATCATCGGGTATTTCACTCGGTTGGCGCTGTACAGATACCAACTGTAGGACGCGCCGCGCGAGCAGCCACGCGGTTCATGATTGGGTAGATCGTCGCGAGTTCGCGGGTAATCGGTCTGCTGGGTTTCCCAGGTCACCAGACCGTTTTTGACGTAGATTTTCCAGCTACAGGAGCCGGTGCAGTTCACCCCGTGGGTGGAGCGCACGATCTTGTCGTGTTGCCAGCGGGCGCGGTAGGCGTCTTCCCAGCCACGGTCTTCATTGGTAACAACCCCGTGCTCGCCGGAGAAGGTGTCGGTGGCTTTCTTGAAGAAATTCAGTCGGTCCAGGAAATGACTCATGTTAAATGACCTCGCTTTTTTAGGGAGAGGAGGTCTGCCTTTGCAGGATCGGCCCTCACCCCCAACCCTCGCCCGCCAGCGGGCAAGGGGAGTCAACGGTTATTGGAACCAGGCCGCTCAGGGATTCTTGAACTCCGCCTTGGGACCGAGGTAGTACCACCAGTTCAGCACCAGACAGACGAAGTAGAAAATGGCGAAACCGTAGAGCGCGTATTCGGGCGTGGTGGCTTTGATCTGCTCGCCGAACACCTGCGGGATAATGAAAGCACCGTAAGCCGCCACCGCCGAGGTCCAGCCGAGCACCGGACCGGCCTGTTCCTTGGGAAACACCATGGCGATGGTGCGGAAGGTGGAACCGTTGCCGATGCCGCTGGCCGCAAACAGGGTCAGGAACAGCAGGAAGAAGGGCATGAAATACTGTTCCGGCGTGGCCGATTGATAAGCGGCGCTCATGTAATAGGCCACACCCAACGCGGCGGCGATCATCACCACGGTAATAATCTGCGTGACCAGTGCGCCACCCACCTTGTCGGAAATCCAGCCACCGATCGGCCGGATCAGCGCCCCAATAAACGGCCCCATCCAGGCGTACATCAGCGCGCTGGGCGCGTTGGGGTTGACGGTGGCATGAGTCAGCACTCCATCCGCGCCGGCGATATGGCTGAAGCCGAAAATCACCTTGATCGCCAAGGCAAAGGCGGCGGAATAGCCAATGAAGCTGCCGAAAGTCATGGTGTAGATCACGCTCATGACCCAGGTGTGTTTGTTGCCGAAGATCAGGAATTGCCGTTGCAGATTCGGCTTGATATTGCCGGGAATCAGTTTGAGCAGGAGCACGGTCAGCGCGATGATACCGGGTAGCACGACCCACTTGGTCCAGGAGGGTAGTCCAAGCCCAGCAGGCGCCGGCAGGATCAGGTACAGACCCACGCCGGCGGTAATGAAGCCGATGAGCAACATGCCGACGATCTTGGAAATGGCCCCCCCCGACGAGCCGATATTCGGCGAAACCTCCTCGGTGTGGATGTTGTTCATGCCGAACCAGCCGATGAAAGCCAGCGGGATCAGCAGGAACAGCCAGACGAAGCCGGCATTCTGAATATACGTCGGCGTACCGGCGGCGATCTTGCCGACCAGCGAACCGGACGCTTGCACCAGCACCACCGGCTCGCCGCCAAAGCTGCCCAAGAGTGGAATGGTCATCACCAGCGGCACCAGAATCTGCATGGTGGTCACGCCGGCGTTGCCCAGTCCGGCGTTCAGACCCAGCGCCAGGCCCTGCATCCGTTTGGGAAAGAAGAAGCTGATGTTGGACATGCTGGAGGCGAAGTTGCCGCCGCCGAAACCCGACAGGAACGCCAGCAACTGGAACACCCATAACGGGGTTTCCTTGCTCTGCAAAGCCAACCCGGTGCCGAGCGCTGGGATCATCAGCAGCGCGGTGGTGAACACGATCGTGTTGCGACCGCCGGCAATGCGAATGAAGAAGCTCGACGGGATCCGCAGGGTCGCCCCGGTCAGGCCGGCGATGGCCGCCAAGGTGAACAGTTCCGCCGGTTTGAACGGAAAACCCGCGTTGAGCATCTGGACGGTGATAATGCTCCAGTAAATCCACACCGCGAAACCGCACAACAGGCTGGGAATGGAAATCCATAGATTGCGGTTGGCGATGCCTTTGCCCGTGGTCTCCCAAAATTGGGTGTCTTCCACGCGCCATTCACGGATGTCTGCCATGATGATGAGCCTCTATAATGATAACCATTTATGAAATATGATTTTTATCGGCGTCTTTGTTTTCAGCACGCCACTTCGGCCCCCTTGCGTGAATACCACCGCCAAGTCACCAACACGCAACTCAGGTAAAACAGGCTGAAGAAGATCAATGCGCTTTGCGGGCTGCCGGTCAGTTCGATGGAGATGCCATAGGCCATGGGGATGAAGAACCCACCGAAAGCCGCGATCGCCGCGCTCAAGCCCATGGCCGCCGCCGCTTCGGTCGCGCCGTCGCGCCGCGCCTGTTCGAGTGCGGCTTCATCATTCCGGTCGGTGACCCGCCGCTCGCGCAGGGTGCGGAAGATGATCGGAATCATGCGGAAGGTGGAACCGTTGCCGATGCCGGCGGCGAGGAACAGGACCAGGAACATCGCTACGAAACCTACTACATTGCCGCCGCTGTTTACCCCTGGAAGGAACGCCGCCGCCGCCAGGGGAGCCCCCGCCATGATCAGGAAGATCCCGAAGGTAATGACCGCGCCGCCCAGACGGTCGGCCAACCAGCCGCCGATGGGCCGGACAAAGGCGGCGAGGAGCGGGCCGATGAAGGCAAACTGAAAAGCGTCCACTCCGGGGAACTCGGTGTTGACCAACATCGGGAACCCGACAGCCAGCCCGATGAAGGAACCGAAGGTGCCGGTGTACAGCCAACTCATCAACCACTGGTGCTTATGCCTGAAAATCGCGACCTGTTCGGCGAAGCCGGCCTTGACGCTGGCAATATTGTCCATGCCGAAGTAGGCGGCGATGGCGGCGGCGGCGATGAACGGTACCCAGATGAAGCCCGCGTTCTGCACCCAGATTTGGCTGGTCGCTCCACCGTCTGTATGGCTTTGTGGGTTGCCGCCCAGCACCAGCAGTGCGCCGCCGTAAACCGCAATCGGTGCAATCAACTGTGCCAGGCCCACGCCCAAATTGCCGATACCTGCGTTCAATCCCAGCGCGGTGCCCTGCAAACGCTGTGGATAGAAGAAGCTGATATTCGCCATGCTGGAGGAGAAATTGCCCGCGCCCAGTCCACACAGCAGCGCGATCACCACAAACACCGCGTAATGGGTGTTCGGGTCCTGCACCGCGACGCCGATCCATAGCGTCGGCAACAACAACAGGGCCGTGCTGAACACGGTCCAGTTACGACCACCGAAGATCGGCACCACGAACGAGAACAACATGCGGAACAAGGCTCCGGACAAGCCGGGCAGCGCCGCCAGCCAGAACAGCTGATTGGCGGTGAACCGGAAACCGATATGCGGCAGTTCGACCACGATCACGCTCCATACCACCCAGACGGCGAAGGCCAGCAACAGAGCGGGCATCGACAGCCACAAATTACGGTTAGCGACGCGCCGACCGGTCTTTTCCCAGAAGGCTTCGTCGTCGGGCCGCCAGTCGACCAGCCGCCGCCAGTGTGGGCGCACGTGCTCGATGAGTTGCGCCTGTTCCATCTCGGCGCGGACGTCGGCGTGCCGCTCCAGAATCGCCTCGCGCTCATCCCGCTCGGCCAGCCAGGTCCATAGCATGGTTGCAGCGAGCACCACGAACATGATCATGTAGGCGCTGCTGCGCACGCCGATGGCGTCCACCGCGATACCGAACATAATCGGCATGGTGAAACCACCCAAGCCGCCGATCACCCCGACCAAACCACCGACCGAACCCATACTATTGGGATAGTAATCGGCCAGGCAGCGGTAGACGCTGGCCTTGCCGATACCCTGGGCGATGCCGACCAGGAACACCAGCACGGTGAAAGACACGATGCCCAGACCGACGTTGAGCGACACATCGCCGCGCAGGGTATGGATGGTCATGGTGGTTTGTGGGTAGCAGAGGAAGAACAGGCTGAGCAGCGAAACCCAGAACACCCACCAGGTGGTCTGGCTGCCACCGTAACGGTCGGAAATCCAGCCGCCCAAGGCGCGGATGACGCCGGAAGGCAGGGTGAATAGCATGGTGACGAAGGAGGCAGTTTTCAGGTCGAGACCGTATTCACCGACGTAGTACTTGGGTAGCCACAGCGCCAGCGCCACGAAGCCGCCGAATACGAAGTAATAGGCCACTCCGAACCGCCACACCCGCAGATCCATCAGTGGGGTGAGCTGTTGGCCGAGAGTCAGCTTGGTCCCGGATTTTTTGCGTTCCTCGGTCTTGGGATCGGGATAGGTGAACAGCCAGAACATCACGGCCATGATCAACATGGCGATGGAATAGACCTGTGGCACCATCCGCCAGCCATAGGCGACCACCAGCAGCGGCGCGACCAGATTGGTGATGGCGGAGCCGGCGTTGCCGGCGCCGAAAATGCCCATCGCCGTACCCTGCCGCTCCTTACTGAACCACGCCGAGGTGTAGGCAATGCCCGTCGCGAACGAACCGCCAGCCAGACCCACGAACAGGCCGAGCGTGAGGTATTGCCAATATTGCGTGGCGAACGCCAGCCCGTAAATCGGGATGGCGACCAAAATCATCTGAATGAAAAAGACGATGCGTCCGCCGAAACGGTCGGTCAGGATGCCGAGCGGCAGCCGGACCAGCGAACCGGTCAGAATCGGCGTGGCGACCAGCAGACCGAATTCCGTTTCGTTGAGATTGAGTTGTTGCTTGATCCGAATGCCGATAATTGAAAACATGGTCCACACGGCGAAATTCACCGCGAAGGCCAAGGTATTCATCGTCAGCACCGAGATTTGTTTTCGTTGAAGCGTCGTGGCCATTGCGAACCTCGCTTTTATGCTGCAAGTGCAATACTACGATGCCCGCGACGCCCAATTCTTGAGTTAAGTCATTGGTTTTTATCTTCGAAATGACCCTTTCAACCAATCTCATACCTCTTTGGAGGTACATCAATCATGCAGGATAACTAACTGTTATTATTTTATTTATTGCACGTCACTCGATGACGTGCGCGGATGGATTGTTCACCCTGGGTCATGCCGTGGAGGTATCCACAATAACCCTGGGAATATTCGGATGTCTCGGCATGTTCAAGCCATGACGGACAGGGCGACGATGAGAGAATCTTCCAATGAAAAGTAACGACTCGATCATTTTCCGCAACGGCCTGACCATGGGCGGCATCGTGCTGCTGGCGCTGCTGAGCATGATCAGTTCGGTGTTCATCGCCGAATCCAGCAAGGGCGACGCCGCCGCGCTCAACCTGGCCGGCTCGTTGCGCATGCAGTCCTACCGCATCGCCACCCGTTTGCAGGACTCCCGCGACACCGATACCCACCCTGTCGAGAAGGTGGCTCGGGAAATCGACCAGTTCGAACGCCGCTTGGATCATCTCTGGCAAACCGGCGCGATCTCCTCGGCCGAAAGCGACTCCAAGAACCGAACGCTGAGGGCCATCATGTCGTCCTGGCGCGACGCCCTGCGGCCGATCCTGGAAACTTCCGTGGCGGACGCCTCGCCCTCCACGGCCTATTTGCGGCAGGTGGACGATTTCGTCATCAAGCTGGATGCCTTCGTCAAGCTGCTAGAGCAGGATACCGAGGCGAAAATCCTGTGGTTGCGACTGGTGCAGGGCATGGCCCTGTTTTTGATTGTGGTGCTGATTTTCGCCGCCATGTACCAATTGCACAGCGGTGTCATCGCGCCGTTGCGCGATCTGGTGGAGCTGGCGAGCAAGGCCCGCAGCGGTGACCTGACGGTGCGGGCCAGCCATGTCGGCAACGACGAATTGGGCGTGCTGGGCCACGCTTTCAATCTAATGGCGACCGACCTGTCGGCGATGTACGCTGATCTGGAAGCTCGGGTCGAACGGCAAACCCAGGCGCTGCGGATCAGCAACCGTTCGCTGGAATTGCTCTACCACACCGCCAGACGGCTCGGCGAATCGGCCTTCGACGATGCGGGCTACCAGACGCTGTTGGCGGAGATCGAAAAACTAACCGGCCTGGACTCGGTCACGCTCTGCCTGATCGATCCCACCAGTCGCCAAGCCAGTCGGGTCTTTACCGCCCAGCCGCGACCGCCCGATCGTTCGGCGTTCTGTCGTCGGCCGAACTGCGAACCTTGTCTGGGCGATGGCGCCACCCACCCGCTAGATACCAGCCACGAACTGTTTTCCATCCCGATCACGGTCCAGGAACGGCAGTTCGGGGTATTGATCGTCCGTAGCCCCAGTCTGGAAACGGTCGCCACCTGGCAACTACCGCTGCTGGAAGCGGTGGCACGCAACATTGCCGCCGCATTGCGGGCCAACGAACAGACCGAGCATCGTCGTCGGCTGGCACTGTTGGAAGAACGCGCGGTCATCGCCCGTGAATTACACGACTCGCTGGCGCAATCACTGTCCTATCTGAAAATCCAGGTTGGTCGCCTGCAACTGCTACCAAGCGGCACCGAAACCGCCGCGCAAGCGCGCGACATCGTCACCGAACTGCGCGAGGGTCTCAACGACGCTTACCGGCAATTGCGGGAACTGATCGCCACTTTCCGCCTGAAGATGGAACATCCCCGACTGGAAGACAGCTTGCGCGAAGTGGCGCGGGAATTCAGTCATCGCGGTCAACTGTCGATCGAACTCGATCATGCCGACTGGAATTGCGCGCTCGATCCCAACGAGCAGATTCATGTCATGCAGATCGTCCGGGAGGCACTGAACAACGCCGTCAAGCACGCCCGCGCCCAGCGGATTTCGGTGCAACTGCACAGCACGCCTGACGGCGAGGCCGCCATCGACATCGATGACGACGGTATCGGACTACCGGCCGAAACCAACCGGGAAAACCACTTTGGCCTCAATATCATGCGCGAGCGGGCTGCTCAAATGGGCGGCGTATTGAGCTTTCACTCCCAACCCGGCCGTGGCCTGCGGGTGCAACTGAGGTTCCTACCCGCCGCTCATCAGCGCTCCTTCAATAGCGTTGGTCGACCACGCGACGAGGTGCGTTATGCTTGACGAAGTCCAAACCATTCTGGTCGTCGACGACCACCCGCTGATGCGCAAGGGCATTCTGCAACTGATCGCCATGGAACCCTCCCTGCGGTTGGTCGGCGAGGCCGGCGACGGCCAACAGGGCGTGGAGTTGGCACATCGCTTACGGCCGGATTTGATCCTGCTCGATCTGAACATGCGCGGCCTGAGCGGCATGGAAGCCCTGAAAGCCCTCAAGGCCGCCGACCTGGACACGCGGGTGATCATCCTGACCGTTTCCGACAGCGAGGAAGACGTAGTGGCGGCACTGCGGCTAGGCGCCGACGGCTACCTGCTCAAGGACATGGAGCCGGAAGAGGTTCTGCACAGCCTGAAAGCCGCCGCGCAGGGCCGTATCGCGCTGGGCGAGCGGGTGGCGGCGATTCTGGCCGACACGCTGCGCCACGAGACTCAACCCAGACCCATCGACAGTATCAAACTAACCGAGCGGGAGCGGGAAATCCTGTCGCTGATCGCCGCTGGTTGCAGCAACAAACTGATTGCCCGCAAACTGAACATCACCGAAGGCACGGTGAAAGTTCACGTTAAGCATCTGCTGCGCAAACTCGATCTGGCTTCGCGGGTCGAGGCGGCGGTCTGGGCGGTCAAGCATGGATTCCGCGATTAGCGGCGGGCAGTGCGGAAGGTAATCATTCAGTCCCCTCTCCCCCCTGCCAAGGGGAGAGGGCTAGGGTGAGGGATAAGCCCTTGAAGCCATTTTCCCGCAAGCGGCCGAGGGGAGTAAACGGTTACAAAACCGAAAACCGATCGCTGCCGACGTTGATCGGTGCGATTGATCTGACGGACCAACACTACTCGATCCAGGTTTTTGCTTTGATATCAAAAGGATTTTTTTGACGAAATGTACCAACGCTCATCGCTACCGACAACAGTATGATCGCATTAACAAAAACGGGAACCACAACAAATGCGAATCCCAATTTGTGAACGGCCTCGCCACCAATGATCGCCGTGATAGCGGTGGCGCCGCCGGGTGGATGCATGCAACGAAGCACATGCATCAGAATCATGGCCGCCGGTATGGCGATAGCGGAAGCCAGTAGCGCGTTCGGTATTAACTTAAAACAGCCGACCCCAATGATGGCGGAGACGATATGACCGCCAACCAGATTCCATGGTTGCGATACCGGACTATGCGGAAAGCCAAACAGCAACATGGCCGATGCCCCAGTGGAAGCCAAAATGACCGGCGACTGCTCGGCCTCCAAAATGATAAAAGAGAAGAATGAAGCCGCGAGCGTGCCGACAAACGCGCCCGCTATCGAGGCGGTAAATTCAGTAGGGTTCATTTTTTCCACACGATGCACCCGCTAGTAATATTCGCTCAACAACATCATCCACTCGCGTCCAGCCGCGCCAGATCCTCCGGCGTATTGACATTGCGAAACAACATCGACCAGTCGGCAAACGCGACCCGCGCCGGCCGGTGCCGATGCAGCCAGCGACCCGCGCCGCCCGCGCCCGCCGTCAACCAGGCGGCCAAGTCTTCCCGCAGCGTCACCGACAGCAACGCGAACACCGGTTGCCAACAACCTTCGCCATACGCCACGCTGACCGTGGTCTGTTCCCGCTCCAGCGCCGTCAGCATCCGCCGTGCGTAATCGGCCGGCAGCAACGGGGAATCGCAGGGCGCGGTCAGCAGATACGGCGTCTCGGCCGCGCGCAGCGCCGCCAGCACGCCGGCCAGCGGACCCCGGAAGCGGAGATCTGGATCGTCGCCGACCACCCGGCAATTATAGGCTCGATAGACGTCCTGATTGCGGTTGGCGCTGATCAACAGCTCGGCGACTTGTGGCTGCAAGCGGCGGACCCCGTGCGCGATCAGCGGTTCGCCGGCCAGCGGCAGCAAACCCTTGTCCCGGCCACCCATCCGCTCGGCGCGACCGCCGGCCAGAATGACGCCCGTCACTGCAGTTTGAGGATTCATGCCCATCCGTCGGGACCGATCCGGCTCAGCCCTGATCGCCGAACGCGCAAGGCGCGCGCAGAATCACTGCCAGATCGCGTTCCGCGGTTTCGATCACGGGATCGATCAGGGCGCACTCGCCGGTGGCCGGATAACCCAACAGGTAGGTGTAGGTGCAGGACACCGACTCGAACAGTTGCCGGAAAAGCATGATCCCTCCTTGTAACCTCGTAACCTCGGTGTGAGTGCATCTGATTGTCTGGAGCAGCCAAGGCACGGTCGTTCTCCGCCCGCATGACCGCCACGAACGAAGCGCGCTCGATTCTCGAAGGCGTTTTACACGGCTTATTTTGACTTAAAGCTTTGAAAAATAAACCTTACCCCCAACCCCTCTCCCATGGGGAGAGGGGTGTTTTTGTACGGCCTCTCAGTGTAGCGGCAAGGACACATGCAAAACTCCGGGATCGTCAAACATAGCCTGGATCTTGAAATTGAGCGCCCGATTAAGCCGAAGCATCGACTCGTTCTCTCGCAACACTTCCCCATACAACTCCTTGATGCCGAGCTTTCTGGCGTACTCGATGATGTAGCGCATCAGCATCGGTCCGAGCCCGATTCCGGTCATGGCCCGATCCACCAGAATTGAATATTCGGCCCTTTCCATGTCCGGGTCGGCGTTGCAGCGGACCACGCCCCAGATCTTGGTTTTACCCGGCACACCATCGGGCTCGGTCATGGCGATCGCCATTTCCCGGTTGTAGTCGAGCTGGGTCAGGCGGGCGGCCATATCGTGCGACAGCTCGCGGATTGGCTGGAAGAAGCGCATTCGCACGTCCTCGGCCGGCATGCGCCGCACCAAATCGATAATTTGCGGCTCGTCCTCGGGCAGGATCGGCCGTATCAGGAACCTGCGGCCATCGGGTAGTTCGTAGAGTTTTTCCAGCTCCTTCGGATAAGGCAGAATCGCCAGCCGCTGGCCGACGGCGGTTGGATCGACCGGCTCGACCAATACGTTGGCGTCCAGCGCCAGCAAGCCGTCGCCATTGATCCAGAACGGGTTGATGTCCATCTCCACGACCTCGGCCAGATCGACCACCATCTGAGAAACCTTGATCAGGGTCAGGGCGATTTCATCCAGGTCGACCGGCCGGCCGCGGTTGCCGTGAAGCTGGCGGTACAGGCGGGTCCGCGACATCAGGTCGCGCGCCAGTTGCATGTTCAACGGCGGCAACGCATAGGCCACGTCGTCGATCACTTCGGCTTCGGTGCCGCCGTGGCCGAAGAAGATGACCGGCCCGAAGCGGCGGCCGGTGCGCACGCCGACCATCAATTCGTAAGCGCCGTGTCGGGATTGCATCGATTGCACCGCGAAACCGTCGATCACCGCCTCGGGCGCAAGTTCGCGCACCCGCGCCAGCATGTCGCTGGCGGCGACCAGCACCTGTAGTGGATTGTTCAGACCGAAGGCCACGCCGCCCACTTCGGATTTATTGGCGATGTCGGGCGAGAGGATCTTGAGCGCCACCGGAACCTTCAGCTCCAGGGCCATTTCGCTGGCCGCTTCCGGCGTGGACGCAAAATGCAGCGGCGCCACCGGGATTTCGTAGGCGCTCAACACCTGACTGGCTTCGTAGGCGTTCAACCGGCGCCGGCCAGCGGTCAGGGCAATCTGGATGATGCGGCGGGCGGTTTCGGTATCGGGCGTAAACTCCTCCGGAATCGAGGGCGGGGTCTCCATCAGCAGTTCCTGGTTGCGCCGGTGCTGGGCCAGGCGC
Source organism: Candidatus Competibacteraceae bacterium (assembly GCA_027492875.1). Classification (GTDB taxonomy): domain Bacteria; phylum Pseudomonadota; class Gammaproteobacteria; order Competibacterales; family Competibacteraceae; genus Competibacter. The sequence continues at coordinate 51,653 of JAPUDV010000078.1, forward strand.
ATGAAGGCTTCCACCGCTTCGCCGGGCGCCTGATAGGTGGGAACGTGCGCGGACTTGAACAGATCGCGCGCCGATTGCACCGACGACTCGCCGATCCAGCAGGTCATGATCAGCCGCCGGCCGCCGGCGCGCTCGACCAGGGCTCGCGCGCTTTCCATCGAGCGATCCACCGAGGAGGGCGCATGCACCACCAGCACCCCGTCGGTACCCGGCTCCTTCAACAACAAATCCAGCGCCTTGCCATATTCTTCGGCCCCGGCCATGTCGCCCAGATCGACCGGGTTTTCGATCGGATAGCCGGGCCGACAGGTGCGCGCCACCTGCTCGCAGGTCTCTTGGCTGATCCGAGTCAGATGACCACCATGACGCTGCAGGGCATCGCTGGTCAGCAAAGCCAGGCTATAGCTGTTGCTGAGGATGGTGAGGCGGTTGCTGTAAACCGGTTTGGCGGTGGCGAGGGTTTCGGCGGCGCCGAACAATTGCTCGATATGATCCACCCGCAAAATGCCGGCCCGCTGGAAGACGGCATCGTACACGGCATCCTCGACTGGCCCGGTCCGAAAATCGCGCGGCTTGAGCACGATCACCGGCTTGACGCGAGCGGCGGCGCGGGCGGCGGAGACGAACTTGCGGCGGTTGCGGGTATTTTCCATGTACATCAGGATGGCGCGGGTATGAGGATCCCGCAGCAGGTAATCCAGCAAATCGCCGAAATCCACATCCCAGCGCATGCCCACCGAAATCACATGGGAAAAACCAATATTGCGACTGGTGGCCCAATCCATCAGGCTACGCATCACCGCGGCCGACTGGCAGAGCAGGGCAATGTGGCCCGACAAGGGCCGGCTGGCGCTCAAACTGGCGTTGACGTTAGCCGCCGGCACTGCATAGCCGAGATGATCCGGACCCATGACGCGGAGCAGATACGGCTTGGCGGTGGCCAGTATCCTCTGTTTCAAACTCTCGCCCTCATCCGCATACTTGCGGGAGATTTCCGGACCGAGCAGCGCTGCCTTGCCGCCGCGATGATCCTGCAAAATTTCCCGGCTGAGCAGCAACGCCGCCTTGGTTCCCCGCGCGCCCAACTGGCCGATCAACTCCGGGGCATCTTCGACCGGCGTGGTCAAAATGGCCAGATCGGGCACCAGCGGCAAGCTGCCGATATCGCGATAGGCCAGCACGCCGGAGACGGCCTGCTGGTCCGGGTTGACCGGCATCACCGGCCCCTTGAACCCGCCCTCGATCAGATTGAATTCCACGGTGGCATCGAAGCCGCCCGCCTGCTTGCCCCGGCCGATGACGGCGATGGAGCGCGGTTTGAACAGGTACTCGAGATTGCGAATGGTCATGAAGGGGTCTCACGCGAAGGTCGCCGCCGGGGCGCACCGATGGGTCGAAGCGGAATGCCGATATGGTAACGCGATTCCCCCGGCCTGGACCCTATCGCGGACCTGATTGCCATGCCGGCGCCATGGATTTTCCCTACAATCGAACCGACCTGAAACTCACTGTCCCCTGGAGACCATCGGCATGACCTGGACAACGATACGCAAAACGCTGTCACCCGATGAACCGGCGCCGAACCCGATCGATGAAGAAGCGGTGCGCGCCGGCTTCTCCTGGGAGACCGCCCGCGCCGAACTGGCCGGATTGCCCGGCGGCGGATTGAATATTGCCTACGAGGCAGTGGACCGCCTGGTCCAGGACGGCTTGGGCGAAACCGTCGCGCTGCGCTGGCTGGGCAAAAACGGCGAGCGGCGGGAATACACCTACGCCGAACTGGCCCGCTCGAGCAATCGCTTCGCCAACCTGCTGGAGCGGATGGGGGTCGGCAAGGGCGACCGGGTTTGCGTTCTGGCCGGCCGCATCCCCGAACTGTATGTGACCGCGCTGGGGACCCTGAAGGCTGGCGCGGTGTTCTGTCCGCTGTTTTCCGCCTTCGGCCCGGAACCGGTGCGAGTGCGCCTGATCAAGAGCCGGGCGCGACTACTGGTAACGACCTCGCTGCTTTACCAGCGCAAAATTCAGCCGCAGCGCGACCAATTGCCCGATCTGAAACATGTGCTGTCGGCCGATGGCGGCGGTGACGAATCTGGCGTGCATTCCTTTCACGCCCTCATGGAAGCCGAATCGGATCGGCGGGCGCCACCCACCACCCTGCCGGAAGACCGGGCGCTGCTGCATTTCACCAGCGGCACCACCGGCACCCCCAAGGGCGCGGTTCACGTTCACGACGCCGTGGTCGCCCATCGCCTGACCGGCCGCCAGGTACTGGACCTGCGGCCTGGGGATATCTATTGGTGCACGGCGGACCCTGGCTGGGTCACGGGCGTGTCCTACGGCATCATCGCCCCGCTGACTAACGGCGCGACCCTGGTGATCGACGAGGCGGAATTCGACGCCCGCCGCTGGTACGCCATCCTCGAACGGGAGCGGGTCAACATCTGGTACACCGCCCCGACCGCAATCCGCATGCTGATGAAGGCCGGCGCCGCCGCGGCGCGCGGACACGATCTGAGCGCGCTGCGCTTCATGGCCAGCGTCGGCGAACCGCTGAACCCCGAAGGCGTGATCTGGAGTCTGGAAACGCTGGGTCGGCCGTTCCACGATACCTGGTGGCAAACCGAAACCGGGGCGATCATGATCGCCAACACCCGTGGCCAGGACATCCGGCCCGGCTCCATGGGCCGACCGCTGCCGGGCATCGAGGCCGCCATCGTCCGGCGGCGACTGGACGGCGGCGTGGATTTGCTGGAACCGGACGAGGAAGGCGAGCTGGCCCTGCGGGCGGGCTGGCCCTCCATGTTCCGCGATTACCTGGAGGACGAGGCGCTCTATCGGCAATGCTTCGCCGCCGGCTGGTATCTCAGCGGCGATTTGGCCACCCGGGACGCCGACGGCTATTTCTGGTTCCTGGGCCGCGCCGACGACGTGATCAAGACTTCCGGGCACCTGATCGGGCCGTTCGAGGTGGAGAACGCGCTGATGGGACATCCGGCGGTGGCCGAGGCCGGCATGATCGGCAAGCCGGACGACTACGCCGGCCAGATCGTCAAGGTTTTCGTGGCGCTCAAGACCGGTCATGCGCCCAACGATACGCTGCGTCGGGAGCTGCTCGGTTTTGCACGCGACCGGCTGGGACCGGCGGTGGCGCCGCGCGAGCTGGAATTCATGGCCGATCTGCCCAAAACCCGCAGCGGCAAGATCATGCGCCGGCTGCTGCGCGCCCGGGAACTGGGACTACCGCTAGGCGATCTATCGACGCTGGAAAACAACGAAGGGACCGAACCCTGATATTAGTAGGTTTATTCTAACCGTTGCGGGTAAGGTATGTTGCCATACGCGATCAGGAACTTGTGGAGTCGCATCACCGAGAATGGTTGCTTTTTCAAATGATCGATGCGACACTTATGTTGCGGCGCAACATGCCGCCATACAACATTTTTTACAGGGTTTGAGCGCGCCTTACCCCGCGCAAGAGGAAAAATCCATGAGCATCATAAGCAGAGAGAAAATTCGCGAAACGATCCTTCGCACCCTTGGCGATGTCATCCCGAACGCCGATACCCAGGCGATCAACCCCGACATCAGCTTTCACGATCAATTCGAACTGGACTCGATCGACTTCCTGCGACTGATGATGAACCTGGAAAAAGAAACGAACGTGACCATCTTCGATTTCGACTACCCGAAACTGTCGACGCTGAAGGGGTGCGAGCACTATTTGGTCGAACGGCTGGTGCCAATGGCCTGACTGGGACGGCGGCGTCCTGCCATTCCGATTGGGGCGCGGTTGCAACCAGTGGCCCCGAAAGCTTCTATCCAGCGAGAACGTGTCATATCTGCGGATGTTCCCCGCTCTAAAGTCGATCCACCTCGACCACATCGTACAGGCTAACCACAGGCAGGGCTTCCAACACCAGCCCCACAAACTGGCTCACCAGCTCCCGGAAGTGGGCGCTCTGGTAATGCCGCTCCAACGCCTCCTGGTCGGCCCAGTACCCGACGATTAATAATAAGTCGCCGTTCGCGATATCCTGATAACAGCCGTAATCCAGGCATCCGGATTCGGCGCGCGAACGCACGGTCAGTTCCCGCGCTAAGTCCAGCAACTCTTGCCGGGCTTGGGGACGCGACTCAAATCTTGCAACAGTCATCAGCATGGATGCGTCCTGCGTACGCCCAGTTTCACCATTCCACGGACTCGGACCGACGGCGGGCAAGTACGATGCGGTACCCGAAATGAAGAAGACCGATCCAACGGGGGATCGGTCATCATGTCGCATGGGATTTTAGGGTGTTGCTCTAAACTAGAATCCTAGAATCGACGATGTACGGTAGTTTCATCGAACTTCCCGAATCCATCGCGCAATCCCCCTTTGGCGGTTTTCGGCCAGGCATTATCATTTTACCCAGTCATTTTTTAAAGTTTTCTTCGGATTCCGCCACCGCCGCAACCCCGACAACAAAAAAGCCCCAGACTGGGGAAACCGCCATTAATTCTAGTACTGGCACGACCTTGGCGATGCGCGCATTATACCGACTGCGCCTGATCACGCAACCCCTGGATAAGTGAAACACCCCCATCACGAACTTGGCCGCGCACGGGTTCGAACCCTGCTGGACACAGGGCTAAATGCCCTCTAACCGCTACAAGGTCACAACGATCGAGCCCACGTTATCCATTTTTTCACCACCAGCGCCGCCAGCCTGATCAGCGCCGCCGTGCCCGCCAGCAGCGATAATGGTCTTTCACCGCCCACCAGTGCCCGCGTGCGCTCGAACAACCTGGACTTGGTTTCATCGGCGATGCTCAGCGACGGCCCTTGCTGGAAAGCGAAAAAGTCCTTGACGTTCAGCCCGTCTATCAATACCGCCAGCAAACCGGCCAAGCGGATAATAAACCGCGATTCGCCCAATTTAGAAAGATGTTGACAAGCGGTCATGAACACGAAATAGATCGTACCCGAGAAGAGCACGAACACTCCGCCGATCAGCAACATCCGCCCCCAGTCCAGCCAACACCACGGTCAGCGCCGGCAGGGGTAGGTATTTCATCCAGAAGAAATACAGACGCACGCGCGGCTCGCCGCTTGCCGTGCGGGTTGGCCACCCATCGTCCGGCGCGGCCGAAGCCTCCAGGACGAAACCGCCCGGCGCAAATCACCCCATCAGAGCAACAGGGCCAGCAACCACCCGCCCGACTTCAAGCGCGACACGGCGGGATTCAGGGTTCGAGCCGCTCCAGCAGCCAACCGCCCTCTTCCCGCGCGCGATAGCGCAGCCGGTCGTGCATCCGACCGTGGCGACCCTGCCAAAATTCCAGCAGGTCCGGTTTGACTCGGTAACCGCCCCAATGGAGGGGCATTGGAATATCATCGTCCGAATACTGCACGGCCAGTTGCTCGAAGCGCTGGTCCAGCATTTGGCGGCTGGCCACCACCTGACTCTGCCGCGAAGCCAGCGCGCCCAGCCGGCTTTCGTGCGGCCGGCCGCGGAAATAAGCTTCCGATTCGGCGGTGGGGATCCGGCTGACCGCGCCCTCAATCCGCACTTGCCGTTCCACCTCCAGCCAAAGAAACACGAGAGCGGCCCAGGGATTTTCGGCAATCTGCCGGCCCTTGTCGCTGCGGTAGTTGGTAAAGAACACGAAACCGTCGGCATCGCACGCCTTGAGCAGTACCACACGCGCGTAGGGGCGTCCAGTCCGGTCGGCGGTAGCCAGGGTCATGGCGTTGGGTTCAGGCAGTTGCGCGGCGATGGCTTCCTGCATCCAGCGCTGAAACTGCCGGATCGGATCAGGGTCCACATTGGCCTTGGTCAAGATACTCAAGGAATAATCCTGACGCAGTTCGGCAAGGGATTGGCTCATGATGGCGATTCCGGTTTCCCGTGGCAGGTTGGCAAAAACGGCACGATTATATCCAAGGTTGGGCTGCTGCTTCCGCAACCGTCAGGCTAATTGGCCGGCGCTGGCGCGGCTGTCGTCGCGGCGGCGCGGGATGCATAGTATTATCGAGCGCCATCCAAATGTTGGTTCGATCCCGATGCGCTTCACCGCTGCAAGCGCAACCTCACCCCCGTTGCTGCCAAGGGCGAGGAACAACCCGATGATCAGGGCATGAACTTCATCGGTGCCTGGGGACTATGAAACCCGCGTGGAGAATCGCTTCCGGGACAACAAGTTTTTCTTCGAGTTCGTGACGGCATTCTAGCGGCGGGGCCGCCAGCTCACGCGGAGGCGACGAAACATCGCTTTCCGGCCCGAATATAGCGCTCCCAAATTAGTTGTGAAGTCTCCCCGCCTTGGCCAAGGCGGGGTGGCGCGTAGCGCCGGGGTGGTTCGAAACGGCGATTCCACAACCCGGAGAGGAACGCTATATCAATAAATCTGTTATCGTTTGATCGCTCATGCCCGCCATCCTGCTCTCGACCCTGAATGCCCGCTACTTCCATGCCTCGCTCGGGCTGCGCTACCTGCTGGCCAACCTGGGTGAGTTGCAGGCCGACGCCGCCATCCGCGAATTCATCATCACCCAGCGACCGTTGGACATCGCCGAGGCACTGCTGGCCGAACAGCCGCGCCTCGTCGGTTTTGGGGTCTATATCTGGAACGCGGTGGAAACCACCCAGGTGGTCGCCCTGCTCAAGCAGGTGCGGCCGGATCTGATCGTGGTGCTCGGCGGTCCGGAGGTGAGCCATGAATGGGATCGGCAACCGATCATCGAACTGGCCGACTATCTGATCGCCGGTCCGGGGGATTTGGCGTTCGCGCAACTGTGTCGGCGGATCCATGCGGGGAATCCACCGGACGAAAAAATCATCGCCGCCGAACTGCCACCGCTGGATCGCTTGCTACCGCCGTACCGGTTCTACACCGACGAGGACGTCGCCCGCCGGTTGATCTACGTCGAGGCTTCGCGCGGCTGCCCGTTCAAGTGCGAATTTTGCCTGTCGGCGCTAGACAAAACTGCTTGGCCGTTCCCGCTGGAGCCCTTCCTGACCGAACTCCAGACGCTTCATCAACGCGGCGTGCGCCATTTCAAATTCGTGGACCGCACCTTCAACCTGAACGTCAAGACCTGCACGCGAATTCTGGATTTCTTCCTGGAGCGGCTGGACGAACGGCTGTTTCTGCATTTCGAACTGATTCCCGATCACCTGCCAGAACCGCTCAAGGCACGAATCGCGCGATTCCCGCCCGGCTCGCTGCAATTCGAAATCGGGATTCAGACGTTCAACCCCACCGTGCAGGCGCTAATCAGCCGCCAACAGGACAACTACAGGACGGTGGAAAACCTCGTCTGGTTACGCCGGAACACCCACGCTTATCTGCACGTCGATCTCATCGCCGGCCTGCCGGGCGAAGATCTGGCCAGCTTCGCCACCGGCTTCAACCAGTTAGCGGCATTCGACCCGCACGAAATCCAGATCGGCGTGCTCAAGCGACTGCGCGGCGCGCCGATCCATCGTCACACCGCAAGCTTCGACTGCCGCTATAACCCACATCCGCCCTACAACCTGCTGTGTTCGGCGACCCTGGATTTCGCGACGATGCGGCGGCTGGAGCGCTTTGCCCGCTACTGGGATTTGATCGGCAATTCCGGACGATTCCCGCAAACCCGTCCGCTGCTGCTGGGCGACGACCCGTTCGGCCGGTTTATGACCTTGAGCGACTGGCTATTTGCCACCACCGGACAAACCCATCAGTTCGCGCTGGAACGGCTGTTCGACTGGCTATACCAGGGGCTGGTCAAGGTGCTGGGTGCTACCGAGTCGGCCGCACGGGCGGTACTGGCAGCGGACTATCAAGCAAGCGGCGCGAAAAGCTACCCCGCGTTCCTGCGGCCAGATCGGTTTTCAGCCAGCGATGGGAGCGGCAAGACTTCCGAAATCGCCGCTCTCACTCGACAGATGCGGCACCGGTGAAGAGCGGATTTTAAGAGCATGGATTCGCGTTTATCATCGTATAAAAATTCTACTCTCTATGTAGAGAAGCTATAGCGTTCCCAAATCAGTTATGAACATTCCCCTTGTATGTTTGAAGCGAGGTAGCGTTTTCCAGAACGTGGCAGTGGGTTTCCCCTCTGGGACTCAGAAGCTGTGAAAAAACTCAATTACCTAAGCTGCCTCTAAAGCAGCCCCTTGTAATAATGCTCGCTCTTTACAAATTCTTCGCAGCATGAGTCGAATTGAGGCCATATAAACATGACGAACATATTCAAATTCCTCACAAAAAACCACGGCCGTCAAAAAAGAATCCTGCTCCTCGGTTGATCCCTAAGCAAAAACGGGAAAATCGCCGGGTCGGACGGGTTCGTGTACGGGTGGAACATGCGATCGGCGGTATGAAAACCTTTCGGATATTGACCATTCGTCTGCGAAACCACCTGAAGCATTTAGCCGATGACTTTATCTTTGTGACTGCTGGCCTCTGGAACCTCAAAAACTCATTTGTCGCTCAGTAAGTTAAGACATCTTTACTGATGGAAACTCTACTGCTTATCCTCGCGGTTTTTTACGCTAGACCATGGCAGAGCATAGCTGGCAGTAGCTGATGCCTCTGGAAAATACCAGCAGGCGGTTTTTGCAACCACCCGCCGGTTTGGCCCGGTTTAGCTCGCCGTCGCCGGTGCGGGCGACTGATCCGCCGGTCCCTGAAGTTGTTGCGCCGACCCACCGGCGGGCAGCATCGCGCCCTGTTTTTCCTGCGGTTTGCCGACCAGCAGCCGCAAGCCGGCGTGGAAACATTGGCCGGCGTAGGTGAGTTCGTGCAGGGATTGCAGCAGTTCGCCCAACTCCTGATAGGCGTCCGGCGTCGGCATCAGCCGGATGCTGCGCTCCAGGTAGTCGCGGGCCTTGCCGTTCTGCTGGCAGCGCTTGGCCAGCCGACCCAGCGTCAGCAGCAAATACGGGTCGTCGCCGTGCCTGGTCAGCCAGCCCTCGGCGGCGGCCAGTTGCGCGGTGGCGTTACCGCGCCCCAGCATCCCGTAACCGACCACCAGCTTTGCGCTCCAGCGCCGGTCGATGGCCTCGCGTAGCAGTGCCTCGGCATCGTCGATCGCCTCGCAATCGCACAGGGCGATGGCGTAATCGACCAGAAATGCCTCGTCTTCCTCGCGCAGTGTCACCGGCGCCTGTTTCCACAGCGCCCGCAGCCGGTCCAGCGAACCACTGGCGGCGGCGCTTTCCAGCAGCGCTCGATAGGTCTGGCTCTGCAACTCGGCGAACAATTCGACGCCCAACGCCTTTTGTTTCTGCACCTCCGGCAGCAGTTTTTGTAACGGTTCCCAGGCATGCAGTTGCTGGTAGGCTTTGGCCAGCCATTGCAGTACGCCCGGATGGCGCGGGTTGAGGTTGTGCAGCGACTCCAGAATGACGCGGGCCTGTTCGGCGTCCCCGTCGTCCAGCAGGAACTCCGCGCGGGTCAGTTGCACCGTCAGTTTGTCGGCGTCCGGCGAATCCTCGGCTTGGCGCAGGTGCAGATCGCGGCGCCACTTGAGGTCGTTGAGATGGTGGGTGGCGCGCGCCGCGCCCAGGTAGTGCAGGGCGGGGGTTTCGCTGTGCGCCGCGCCTTTCAGCAGGGTTTTCTCGGCCGTTAGCCACTGGCCGGCCGCCAGTTGCCGGTTGCCGAGGTCCAGCAAGCGCCGCGCCTTCTTATTCAGCCGGCGCTGGTTGGCCTGCAAGGTTTGGCCCGGCGTTTGCCATAGCCGAATCGCCAGCCGCACCAGCAGATAAAACACGAAGAAGGAGATCGCCAGGAAAATGACGAAGAAGGTAAGGCTGGTTTCGACGGTCCACTGGCCCATGCTGAACATGGCATAGCCGGGGTCCTGCCGGAGCGACAGCGCCATCCAGACCGAGGCGAACAAAGTGACGATAACGCCGATCAGCAGCTTCATGGTTGTTCCCTCCCAGCCGCTGGCCGTTCGGTCGGGGTTTCCGCCGCCGGCACGACCGTCGAGGCCGCCGGAGCCTGTCGCACGGCGCGAATTGGTTGCCGTTGGGTCATGAAGTCGTTGAAGGCCTGGTTCAGGCTGGTCAAGTCCGGAATGTAGGGATTGAACTGCACCGCCTGCAGGGCTTGCAACGCGGCGAGGAACGCGGCGACCCGTGCATCCTGGGTATCGAAATACTTTTCGACCCAGTCGCGAATTTGTTGGCTGGAATCCTGAAAGGCTTGCGCGTCGCCGCCAAGCAGCGCCATGCGCATGCTTTCCAGTTCCAGTCGCAGGTTCTGGCGCAGGAAGTACTCCGCTTCGCGGGCGATCAGCGGTGGTGCTTCGTTGCGCTCGCGCCGGATCACCACGATGCCCTTGAACTGGTTCCAAACGGCTTCGGTGGCACGGTCCCACCAGGGACGGTCAGCGTCGTCGCTCACCGTGGCGCCGGCGGCCGGCTTGACCCGGTTCTTGATGTCGGGTACGCCCGAGTCGATCTTCAGCGGCAGTGCATCGACTTCCTTTTCCAGCTCCAGAATCTTGTGCGCCAGGGCGGAGAAATCGGGCAGCTTGACGCCGCGCAGGCTGGCGATGGCCTCGCCGAGCATGGTCCGCAGCGGGGACAGCCCGCTTTCATTGACCGCTTTAAGTCGCTGCTGGGCGGCTTCCAGCGCCAGTCGGGCAGCGGGGACGTTGCGTTCCAGCTTGAGCTTGGCATCGGCCAGCCGCAGCAGGTAGTTCGCCTCCGCCAGCGGGAAGGCATTGACGTCGCCACCTTGCGAGGCCACGGTCTTGACCGTTTCCAGGTTTTCCGACAAGCCGTTATGGCTGAGTTGCAGGTTCTGGAGGTGCTCGCTCAGCTTGCCCAAACGGGTTTCCTGCTCCCGCAGCGCGGTGTCGAGCTGCTCTTTCTGCTGCTGGACGGTGGCTTTGTGGGAGTCCTGGCCTTCCCGCAGCAGATTGATTTCACCCTTGACGATGTCGACCTCGCCCTTGCTCAGTTCCGCGGCATTTTTCAGCGGTTGCAGATCGCCAGCCAAACCCAGCAGTTGCTCCTTGAGCGCCTGATTATCGGCGCGTAACTGATCGAGCCCACTCTTGAGCGCTTGCAGTTGCTGGATCTGGCTCTTCAACGCCTGAAACTCGGGGTCGCGTTGGGCGATGGCCTGTTTGATCGCCTGGTCCAGCCGGGTGGTCTGAGCGGCCTGATTTTGCTGCCACAGGTACCAGAGATAGCCGCTGCCGCCGCCGGCGCCCAGCGCGGTCAGCAGGGCGAACGCTGCCAGCCCGCGGCCGCTCTTGGGCGCGGGTGGGGTCGTTTTAGCGGGCCGCGGGGTGGTTGGGGTTTCGGGCGCGGCGGCGACCGCGGCTTTGGTGGTTTCGGGGTCGGTTGCTTTGTCTGTCATGTCATATTTACCGAGCGGGTGAGAGGGAATGCGTTGCCAGGTCGAGCAACGCGGCGGCGATGGCGTCGTCGGTGGCGTCCCGGGCGGGCAAGAGACGGCGGCAGCCGTATTCCGCGGCGATTCGCCGGATGCGGTCGCTGGCCACGATCAAAGGGGTATCACATAAATAATCTTGCCCGGCTACGTCAAGCATATCAAACAGATTCCGCAGATTTTCACCGCTGGTAACCGTCACGGCACCGATTTCACCGCGCTTCCAGCGTGCCAGCAGTGTCCCGATGTCGCCGGCTGCCGGCCGCTCGCGCCGATAGACCTCGGCGCGGTCCACCCGCGCGCCACGGGCGGCCAGAGTTTCAACCAGCAGTTCCCGGCCGCCTTCGCCGCAGACGATGGCGATGCGCTGGCCGGCCACTTCCCGCAGGCGCGGCAACGCCAGCAATCCCTCGCTGCTGAAATCGTCCCTGGGTTGCAAGCAGCGGGCGATGCCGTGACGGGCCAGCGCCCGGCCGCTGGCCCGGCCGACGGCGGCGATGTCCAGTCGATCGGGGATATCGCCGCGCTCGCGGATTGCCGGCAACGCCCGCTCCACGGCGTTGGCGCTGGTGAAAATCGCCAGATCGTACTCGGCCAAGCGGTCGAACAGGGCCAGGGCCGGCGCGGGGTCGCGCGGTCCGGCGATGATCAGCGCCGGCCAGCGGATGGCGATGCCGCCATGGTCTTCGATCAGCCGGCACAGCGTATCGGCTTGGTGTTTCGGCCGAGTGACCAGTACGCCGAGGCCGTTCAAGGTCGAGGTAACATCCATGGATCTATAGTAGTCGCCGCAGGATCGCGCCGGCGCCGCGCCCGAGCAGATCCTCGGCCAGCGCCGTGCCGAGCGCGCTGGCATCGGTGGCCGGACCCCGAATCTCGCCGGCCACGATCCGGCTACCGTCGGGTTCGCCGACCAGACCGCGCAGCCAGATCCGATCTTGTTCCAGCAGGGCGTGACCGGCGATTGGCACCTGGCAGCCACCTTGCAGACGGGCGTTAAAGGCCCGTTCCGCCGCGATCCGGGTATGGGTGGTGGCGTCGTCGAGTGGGGCGATCAACGCCTGAGTTCGGACGTCGTCCAGCCGGCATTCCACCCCGATCGCCCCCTGGCCGATGGCCGGCAGGCTGAATTCCGGCGCCAGGGCGACGGTGATGCGCTCTTCCAATCCCAGCCGTTTCAGGCCGGCGGCGGCCAGGATGATGGCGTCGAACTCGCCCGCGTCCAGCTTCGCCAGCCGGCTGTTGACGTTGCCGCGCAGGCCGCGAATCCGCCAGCCGGGATGGCGAGCCGCCAACTGGCATTGCCGGCGCAGGCTGGAGGTGCCGATCCGAGCGTCGGTCGGCAGGGCGTCGGGGTGGGGATAAGCGTTGGAAACGAAGGCATCGCGCGGGTCCTCGCGCGCCAGAATCACGGCGAGCCCCAAGCCGGCGGGAAAATCCACCGGCACATCTTTCATGGAATGGACGGCGAGATCGGCGCGACCGTCCAGCAGACCCTGCTCCAGTTCCTTGACGAACAGGCCCTTGCCGCCGATCTTGGCCAGCGGGCTGTCGAGAATTTGGTCGCCACGGGTGACCATGCCGATCAGTTCGACCTGCAGGCCGGGATGCAGCTGGCGCAGGCGCGCGGCGACATGCTCGGCCTGCCAGAGAGCGAGCGGACTTTTACGGGTGGCGATGCGCAAGATATCGGAAGGCATGATTTTGTTAAGCTATGGCTTCTCTTTATTTAACATACAGAATATCTCATGCGCGACACACAGACCAATCAGACTTGGGGCGGGCGATTCACCGAGAGCACCGATGCGTTCGTGGCGGCGTTTACCGCCTCGGTCGAGTTCGACCGACGGATGTACCGCCAGGATATCAATGGTTCGATGGCCCACGCCCGGATGCTGGCGCGAGTGGGTGTGCTGTCACGGGAGGATTGCGAGGCTATCGTGCGCGGCTTGGAGGAGATTCGCGCCGAGATCGAACGTGGCGAATTCGAATGGTCGCTGGCCTTGGAAGACGTGCATATGAATATCGAGGCGCGGCTGATCGAGCGGATCGGCGACGCCGGCAAGCGATTGCACACCGGCCGCTCGCGCAACGATCAGGTCGCCACCGATATCCGGCTGTATCTACGCGATGCCATCGACGCGATTCAAGCCGAACTGCGCCGCTTGCTGGGCGGGTTGGCGGAGCTGGCGACGTGCGAGACCGATACCATCATGCCCGGTTTTACCCACCTGCAAGTCGCGCAGCCGGTGACTTTCGGCCATCATCTGCTGGCCTGGTTCGAGATGCTCAAGCGCGATTACGAGCGGCTGGTGGATTGTCGCAAGCGGGTCAATGTCATGCCGCTGGGCGCGGCGGCGCTGGCGGGCACCAGTTATCCGCTGGACCGGCATTACACCGCGCAACTACTGAATTTCGCCGCGCCCTGCGCCAATTCCCTGGATGCGGTCAGCGACCGCGATTTCGCCATCGAATTGACCGCCGCCGCCGCGATTCTGATGACCCATTTGTCGCGGATGTCGGAGGAGTTGGTGCTGTGGTCGTCGGCGCAGTTCGATTTCATCGATTTGCCGGATCGGTTTTGCACCGGTTCCTCGATCATGCCGCAGAAGAAGAATCCCGATGTGCCGGAGCTGGTGCGCGGCAAGGTCGGGCGGGTCAACGGTCATCTGGTGGCGTTGCTGACGCTGATGAAGAGCCAACCCTTGGCTTATAACAAGGATAACCAGGAAGACAAGGAGCCACTGTTCGATACGGTCGATACCGTGCTGGGTTGCCTGCGTGCTTTCGCCGATATGGTGCCGGCCTTGTGTCCCAAGCGTGAGAATATGTTGCAGGCCGCCCAGCGCGGTTTCGCTACCGCCACCGATCTGGCCGACTATCTGGTGCGTAAGGGAGTGCCATTCCGCGATGCCCATGAAGTCGTCGGTAAGGCGGTGCGTCTGGGCATTGAGACGAATCGCGATTTGGCGGATATGACGCTGGCGGAACTGCAACGGTTCTCGCCATTGATCGAGGATGATGTGTTCGTGGTGCTGTCGCTGGAGGGATCGGTGGCGGCCCGCGATGTATTGGGCGGCACCGCGCCGAATCGGGTGCGCGAGGCGGCGGCGCAGGCGTGGACATGGCTGGCGGAGTTGGTTTGATGCGAGAGCTTGGATGAACTGCCCTACGTAATGGGATTGGTACGGCAGTCGGTTCGAGGCAGAC
>JAPUDV010000079.1 GCA_027492875.1 Candidatus Competibacteraceae bacterium
TATTTTTGTCCTGTACAATGATCCTTGGACCAAAAGGCGTCGGCATCCAGATTTGTTATGCTTGGAGTCTCTACAATCAGTTCGAGACGCCAGATCAGATTTTTATAAATCGAGGGCAACCACTCGCTGGAATAATGTGGGGATGGATTGTCGCCTTTGATGTTTTTTCGGAGTTCCGTGAACATGTTTTTCTCTCTTTGAAGCCAAATAAATTGAATTTGCGCTCGACCATAAAATTCTTCGATTATATCGCGATCCTCTCCAAGTCGTGGAAGCGCAGTTTCGAACCACCGCGCGGCGAGCCGCCCCTTCTTGTCCAAGGAGGAGAGGCGCATTTACAGCTGATAGGGGAATGCCATGCAAGCGGCGCCGGCGCTTTTTGGGGCGCCTTTTTAGCGTGATGCGTCCTGCGTCGCCAACCAGACCGCCACGCTTTCGGCGAGACGTTGCTGTTCCTCCTTGCCGAGTCCAGCGGGATCGAAACGCCAGCGTTGATGCCAGCGCGCCATCTCCACCAAATCCGGCGCGTTCCATGCGCCGATGCGGCGCAGCCACGTTTCCAGGGGTTCCCCCGGCGGACGGGCGCCGACGCGGGTGGCCAGCGTGTCCATAACTCGATAAAACGGCGATGTCGCGCCGGGCCGATCAGGCCCTGATCCCTTGAGCCCGAGCGGCGGCCGGCAAATCCGGCGGCGGCGCAACAGACGCCAGGACAGGATTGCGGCCAACAGTCCCGCCAGTCCCCACCAGCCACGGTTGTCGCCGTCGTCCGCCGTCGCTTCCCGCCAGCGCCAGCGACTGAACCGGTGGTTCAACCAGCTCCAAAGATCGCCGAGACCCTGCCACCAAGGCATTTGCGCGTCTTCGAAGCCCGTCCAGTCCGGCGGCGTGGCGTCGAAATCCTGCCAGCGTCCGTCCAGCCAAACCAGCGCCCAGGCATGAGCGTGGCGGCGGCGGGCGATGTAGGTGCCCTCCAGCGGGCTGTACTCCGACACCGAGAACCCGGTGGCGTAGCGGGCGGGAACCCCGGCGGCACGCAGCAGCAGTACGGCGGCGCTGGCGAAATATTCGCAGTGACCGGCGTGCGTCCGCAGTAGAAAAGTTTCCAGCGCCGTCAGTCCCTCCGCCGGGGCGGATAAATCCAGGCTGTAGCGAAACTGGCCGAGCAGGAACGCGCGTACCTTGGCGACGGCGGTAGCGGGCGCTGCGCCGACCAGCCCCAGTTCCAGAGCCAGCCGTTGCAGGGTCGCCTGTTCGCGGCGCGGCACGGCCAGATCCAGTTCGGCAGGCGGCGCGTCGCGCTCGGCGGCGGGCGCGTGGCTCACTTGGTATTCCACCAGACCGGGACCTTCACGGGCCTCAAGCGCCCCCAGGTTGTTGAGTTGCAACTCGCCGACCGCCAGCCGTTCCAGTCGCCAGGCGCCCGCGGGCAGCGGCAGCATCCCCGCGCCCCGGCGCAGTTCCAGGGCGATGGCCAGACGGCGGGATGGGCCGTCCGGCCGGGCGATCAAAATCCACTCGCGCCCGTCGCCCGCCGGATCCAGGCGGGTGAAGCGGGTGTTCCTGGCCTGCCACGCGCCGTCGAAATAGCTGTTGTAGCTGGCGTCGCGCAGTAGCCACGGTCCGGGATCGCCCGGCGCGGCCTTGAGGCGCAGCACCACCCGTCCGGACTGCTTGAGTTCGCCGATGTCGCCGAGCGCGGTGCGGCTGCGATACGGGTCCACCTCGATGAACCAGCCCTCGAACCACTCGGTGAAATGATCCTCCAGGGTCAGTTGCAGGCGGTGCAGGCCGAGGCCGAGCGGAAAGGCGGCGAGACCGACGGCGATGGCCAGCGTCGCGGTCAGCGGCCAGCGATAACGGCGGGGCCGCGTCGCCGCCAGCATCCACAGCAACAGCGGGCTCGCGCCCGACAGGTAATTCGCCTGCGGGGTGACGCTGGCCGCCAGCAGACAGGCGATCAGGTAGGGCGTGTCCAGTTTCAGCGGCTGACGCGCCAGTTCGCGGTCGGAACGGCGCAGCGAATGGAACAGATGGCCGACCCGGAAGGCGCCGGCGGTGGAGTAGCGTTGCAGCGCCAGCGGCGGAAACAGCAGCAGCGGCAACCAGCCGACCAGGGTATAAAGATGCGTCGCCAGCGGCGGTTGGTTGAGATAGCGGGTGAACAGCAGGATCAGCGCCCCGACCCAAAGCAGGGTGGACAGGTCGATGGCCCGCGCCAGTTCCCGATCCTCCAGCGCCCAGCGCCAGCCGACCCGCGGCGCCAGTTCCAGAACCAGTGCCATGGGCAGGGCCAGCGGCCACAGACCGATCCGCCAGCCCCAGAACAGCAGGGTGGCGGCCAGCAGGCCGGGCGGCGGGGTCAGGGTCATGGCATCAGGCGCGCCAGTTCCGCCGCCAGCGTGTCCGCCGTGGCGACCCGGATACCCGGCTCCGGCGGCATGCTGGGCGGGCCGACGACCAGTGCCATCGTCTCCACGCCCTGCCCGCGCAGCAGGTTCAGCAGTTGCCGCCGCTCGGCGTCCCAGTCCAGCAGAATGCAAACGCAGGCGCTCAGGCCGGCGGCGTGGTCGGCCAGCAGCGCCAGCAGGGTTGAGAAGGGCTGGGTCCGATCGGGAGTGACGCAGGCCAGAATTTCCAGCAGTTGCGCGGTTTGTCCCAAGCCGCGTCCGGCGGTGAAGCAGTAGGCCCGCTCGCCGACGAACAGCAGGTCCAGCAGCGCCTCCGGGCCGCGCTCGGCGGTGGCGACGGAGGCGGCGGCGGAAACGGCCGTTTCGAACCGGAGTGGGTCCGCGCCGGCGGTGAAACTGTCCAACAGCAGGCCGTAACGCACGAAGAATTCATCCTGAAATTCCTTGACGACCGGTTCGCCGCGCTTGGCGAAGCTGCGCCAGTGGATGCGGCGTGGCGGGTCGCCGGGCCGGTAGTCGCGCAAGCCGACGAATTCATCGGCTTCGCCCACCGGTTGCGCCAGATTGACGCCGCCGCGCTGGTAGCGTCGCCCGTCGTGGAAGCGCAAGGGCGGGACCGGGTAGCGGCGCGGTAGCGCCAGCAGGCGGTCGGCCAGCGGCTGGCGGAACAAACGGCGGAGCAATCCCAGCGGTTCGGGTCGTCCGAAACGCAGGGCCGCGAATTCCAGCCAGCCCCGGCGCAGCGGGGTCAGCGTCAGTTCCGCTTCGGTCACCGCATCGGGCGGCAGGTCCGGCACGGGGTGCATCGCGCCATTCGCTCCGCGCGCCCAGGCCGCCTGCCGGCGCCACTGGCGGTAGGTGGAGAACCGTGCGGACGGAGCGGGGAAAAGTGGCGCTTCGCGCCATTCGTCGGAGACGACCAGGTCGCGTTGCGCCGTGGCGCCGTGATTGTGCAAGTGCAGCCGGTAGCGCAGCGCTTGCCCGACGGTGGCGTAGCGCGGCAGCGCGCGGCGGGCGGTTACGGGCCACCTGCCGAAACGGCTGGCGAGCAGGGCGACGGCGAACGCGACCGCCAGCAGCACGAACAACTGGTAGGTCATGCCGACCCGGGTATTGACGCCGAACGCGCCGGCGATCACCCACGCGCCCAGCAGCCAGCCACCCGAAGGCGTCAAGCGCTGGCGCAGGCCATGGCTGAGGCGGTGGACTCCACGATAGAGACGCAACAGCGGGCGCATGGCGCTAGACCGGCGCCGCCACCCGTCGCAGCACCTCGTCGACCACCGTCTCGGCGCTCAGGCCGCCGAACCGCGCCTGGGGATCGAGCTTCAGCCGGTGGGCCAGCACCGGAACCGCCAGCTCCCGCACATGGTCCGGGGTGACAAAATCGAGCCCGTCGAACAACGCCAGCGCCCGCGCCGTGCCCGCCAGCGCCAGCGAGGCGCGCGGGCTGGCGCCCAGAGTCACGCCCGGCGCGGTTCGGGTGGCGGCGACCAGCTCCACCAGGTAGCGGCGAACCTCGTCGCCGGTACGAACCGCGGCGGCGGCGTGTCGCAGATCCTGCAACTCGGCGCGACCGGCGCAGGAGCGCAGCGCGTCCAGCGGATGCCGTTCGCGTTGGGCGGTCAGAATCCGCATTTCCCCCTCGATGTCGGGATAACCCAGCGCGAAGCACAGCGCGAACCGGTCCATCTGCGCTTCCGGCAACGGATAGGTGCCGTGAAATTCAATCGGGTTCTGGGTGGCGATCACGAAAAACCAGTCGCCCAGATCGTGACGCTGGCCGTCGAGGCTGATTTGCCGCTCGCCCATCGCTTCCAGCAGCGCCGCCTGAGTGCGCGGCGAGGCGCGGTTGATCTCGTCGGCCAGCAGCACTTCGGTGAAGACCGGGCCGCGGTGCAGGCGGAATTCCTGGCGTTGCGGATCGAAAATGGATACGCCCAGCAGATCGGAGGGCAGCAGGTCGGGAGTGAACTGGATGCGCTGGAAATCCAGGGTCAGGGAGCGGGCAAAGGCCTTGGCCAGGGTGGTTTTACCGGTGCCCGGCAGATCTTCCAGCAGCACGTGGCCGCCCGCCGCGAAGGCGGCCAGCAGCCAGCGGATCGCCCGCCGCTGCCCGACCATGACCGTTTCCAGGTGGGCCAGCAGGGTTTGATAGGTTTCGTGGCTCAAGGGTGAAAACGGGGTCGAACCGTGGTCTCAGGGTGTGCGGTCCCCCAACATGATGGTGTTATACTCCACCGCTTTGCTGGAACCGGTCAGTCCGGACAAGCCATTCGATGCGGCATATCCGCTTCACATTGTAGACGAGTAGCAGCATGGCAGAGAATCGATATCTCCTGAACACGCAATTGGCGCAGATGCTCAAGGGCGGGGTCATCATGGACGTGGTCAACGTGGAACAGGCCCAGATCGCCCAGGAAGCGGGCGCGGTGGCGGTCATGGCCCTGGAGCGGGTGCCGGCCGACATCCGCAAGCAGGGCGGAGTGGCGCGCATGTCCGACCCCGGTCTGATCAAGGCCATCAAGGAAGCCGTCACCATCCCGGTCATGGCCAAGGCGCGCATCGGTCATTTCGTGGAAGCGCAGATCCTGCAAGCGCTCAAGATCGATTACATCGACGAGAGCGAGGTGCTGACGCCGGCCGACGAGGAATGCCATATCGACAAGACCCGCTTCGAGATCCCCTTCGTCTGCGGCGCGCGCAATCTGGGCGAAGCGCTGCGGCGGATTGTCGAGGGTGCGGCCATGATCCGCACCAAGGGCGAGGCCGGCACCGGCAACGTGGTGGAGGCGGTGCGCCACATGCGGACCATGAACCGCGAGATTCGCCAATTGGCCACGCTGCCGTCCGAGGAGGTCATCGGTTTCGCCAAGGCCAATAGCCTGCCCTACGAACTGGCGCTGGAAGTTAAAAAGCTGGGCCGGCTGCCGGTGGTCAATTTCGCCGCCGGCGGCATCGCCACTCCGGCCGACGCCGCCTTGATGATGCAACTGGGCTGCGATGGCGTGTTCGTCGGCTCCGGCATTTTCAAGTCGAGTGATCCGGCGCGCCGCGCCCGCGCCATCGTCAAGGCCACCGCCTATTTCAACGATCCCGAAAAGCTGTTGGAGGTTTCGATGGATCTGGGCGAACCGATGCCGGGTCTGGACGTGGCCAGCCTGTCGGCCGAGGAACGCTTGGCGGGGCGGGGCTGGTAATGATCGCGGTCGTCGGCCCCGGTCCGATCGGCGTGCTCGACTTGCAGGGCGGGGTGCAGGAGCATCTCGATCATCTGCGGCGGCTCGGGGTCGCCGGGCGACCGGTCAAGCGCGCCGCCGAACTGGACGGTTTGGCGGGCTTGATCATCCCCGGCGGCGAGAGCACCTGTCTGTCGCGCCTGCTGACGATTTTCGAGCTGCGCCAGCCGATCGAGCAGGCGCACCGGGACGGTTTGAAGCTGTGGGGCACCTGCGCCGGGGCGATCCTGTTGGCCCGAGAGAACCTCGGCGAAACGCCGTATTTCGGTCTGATCGACATTGCGATCAGTCGCAACGCCTTCGGCGGCCAGCTCGACAGCTTTACCCGCGCGGCGCGAGTGCCGGCGGTGGCCCGCGAGCCGGTGCCGCTGACCTTCATTCGCGCGCCGAAAATCGTGCGGGCCGGGTCCGGCGTGCGAGTGTTGCTGCGCGTGGATGACTACATCGCGGCGGCGGAGGACGACCGGATTCTGGTCACCGTTTTCCACCCCGAGCTGACTCCGAGTCTGGCGTTTCACCGCTATTTCGCCCGCAAGTGCGGGCTGAATCCGGACGGCGCCGCCGACGCTGGCCTCGATCCGGATTGGACGCCGCTGAGTTGGACCCGCTTCAGCCATCGCGCCTGAAGTATCTTCGCCCGCCGGATGCGTCGCGGTCGGCGCCGGCCCCGGCGTCAGGGCCGGATTTCGATGGGCGTGCCATCCGGGATCGACTGCCAGAGTTCCTCGATTTCGCTGTTGGTGACGGCGATGCAGCCCGCCGTCCAGTCCCGTAACCGGTGCAGGGATCCCAGCGACTCCATGCCGTTGGGAAGGCCGTGAATCATGATGTTCCCGCCCGCCGGGCGTTTTTGCTTGGCGGCCGACGCAACGTCGGCGGGGCCGGGATAGGAGATGTGCAAGGCGCGGTGATACGCGCTATCGCGCTTGCGGGAGTCGATGACGTAGCGGCCTTCGGGGGTCTTGTTGTCGCCCTCGAACTGCTTGGCCCCCATCGGTTGGCGACCCAGGGCGATTTCGTAACTCCCGATCGGTCGGTTGTGGCGAAACAGCGTCAGCCGGTGGGCGTTTTTCTCTACCAGCACCCGGTCGGCGACGCGGTTTGAAAGGCGTGGCGGAGGTGGAAGCGATAGCATCGCGTGTTTTTCCACCGGCGCGGGCTTTTCGAGAGCCTGATCCGGCGTCGGTGTCGCGGGCTGTGCGACCGGCGGGGCGGTTTTGTCTGCGGGCGTTCGGTCGGTCACCGGGCCGGACGGTGGTGGCGGGCGCAAAAAACGATAGGCCACGATCGCGCCGTTGATCGCGGCGAGAGCCAGGGTGATGGATAATAGAACCCGAAATTTCATGATGGAAGCCGTCGATCCGGACAGTGGCGGATGAGATGCGTAATAGCGTGACAAATAACAGGGTAACCAGTCAGCCCGGCTGTGGGCAACCGGGATTTAAGACTCGCGATTTCCGATAGCGGACACACAACAATGGCGGCGCGGTTGAAAGACTTAAAGCGGTCTTCGGTGGGTGAGGTGTATCTGGTGGGCGCCGGCCCCGGCGATCCCGAATTGCTGACGCTCAAAGCGCTTCGCTTGATCAAGCAGGCCGATGTCGCGGTATACGACCGGCTGGTCGCTCCCGCCGTTCTGGATCTGCTGGAACCGCGGGTCGAGCGAATTTTTGTCGGCAAGGAACCGGATCATCACACCCTGCCGCAGGACGACATCAATCAATTGTTGGTGGATCTGGCCCTGCAAGGCCGGCGGGTGCTGCGGCTGAAGGGTGGCGACCCGTTCATCTTCGGGCGCGGCGGCGAGGAAATTCAGACCCTGATGGCGTCCGGCGTTCCGTTTCAGGTGGTGCCGGGCGTGACCGCCGCCGCCGGTTGCGCCGCCTACGCCGGTATCCCGCTGACCCATCGCGATTATGCCCAGGCGTGCGTGTTCGTGACCGGCCATCTCAAGGATGGCGCGCTGGATTTGAATTGGCCGATGCTGGCGCAGCCCCGGCAGACGGTGGTGTTCTACATGGGTCTGAAAAGCGTCGGTCACATCTGTGGCCAGTTGCGCGAACACGGCATGGCCGACGCCATGCCGGCGGCGCTGGTGGCACAGGGCACCACGCCGGAACAACGGGTATTTTGCGCCACGCTGGCCACCCTGCCCGCCGCAATCCAGCAGGCCGACGTCCGCGCGCCGGCGCTGTTGATCGTCGGCGAGGTGGTGAGGCTGCATCCCCAACTGGCGTGGTTTCGATCCGCCCCGGCGCAGCGTGTCGACGCCCCGGCAGGGCCGAACCGCTTACCGTCCCCGAAACACACCTTGTGAGTGCGGCGCGATGCCCGTCGAGGTTGGATTAAAGGGCGGATTGGGTTTGGCCAGTGGTGGGCGCGGCGGCGGTTCTGGGGGTGGCTGGCGGCAGGTTGGCCACGGCTCGCAAGGCCGGTGCGGCGGCGGGTAGGTCGGGTAGGTCGGGTAGGTCGGGTAGGTCGGGTAGGTCGGTGGATAAGGATAGGCGGGGTTGTAGGGGGGCGGGTAGCCGATGACGGTGCTGCTGTCGTCGCTTTGCTGTTGTTGCTGCTGCTGCTCCAATTGCTGGTTAAGCAAGCTGTTCTGTAGTTGCTGGTTTTTTAGCTCCAGGTTGCGGAGCGCCTGTTCCTGACGCGCTTTTTCCACGGCTTCGCGGTCGCTGGCCATCTGTTCGGATAGCGCGTTGATGCGTGCGATCTCGGCGGCAGAATCCTCGCCGGCTGGACTGGCCGGTGGCGGTGGGGCGATGTCCATGGTCTGCACCTGTGCCGCGTTTTCCGGCTTTTTTCCACCGTAATGAACCCGTCCGCTGGCGTCGGTCCACTTGTAAACCTGTTGCTGGGCGGGCGCGATGGCGGACGCAGCCAGCAGAGCGATCATGCTGAGCAGAAGGGCAAGCGGTTTGCGGTTCATAAGTCGGCTTTGATGGTTAAGCACCCAGGCATTTGTAGGCTAAGAATTCAGGCTCGACGGGTCTGAGGGAGGCGGTCGGAGCAGCGGGTTGCCGCTGAGGGCTCGCGTGGTGGGGCCGCGCCGGAGTTGCTAGAATCCCCAGCCCCATTCCAATCACGCACTAAGGGAACGCTTTTGGACATTCTGTTGATTCTCAAGGCACTGGTTCTGGGGTTGGTGGAGGCGGCCTCGGAATTCCTGCCGATTTCCAGCACCGGTCACTTGATTATTGTAGGGGATTTTCTGAAGTTCACCGGGCCGCGGGCCGAGACCTTCGAGATTTTCATCCAGCTCGGGGCCATTCTGGCGGTGGTATGGATCTACCGGGAGCGTCTGCTCAATATCGCCACGAACATGAATCGGGATCTCAAGGTTCGTCAGTTGGTACTGAATCTGATTATTGCGTTCATACCGGCGGCGGTGCTGGGCCTGCTGCTGCACAAGGCCATCACTCACTATTTGTTCAATCCCGTCACCGTGGCGGCGGCGCTGGTGGCGGGTGGCGTCGTCATTCTGCTGGTCGAGCGCTACGCCCCGGCCGACCGGGTGCGGTCGGTCGACGACCTGAGCTGGAAGGATGCGCTGGTGGTGGGGTTGGCGCAAAGTCTGGCGCTGTTTCCGGGCGTTTCCCGCTCGGGGGCGACCATCATGGGCGGGATGCTGGGTGGGCTGTCGCGCTTCGCGGCCACCGAGTTTTCCTTCTTCCTGGCGGTTCCGACCATGTTCGCCGCGACGTTCTACAGCTTGTACAAGGAATGGGCACAGCTGACGGTGGCGGACGTGCCGATTTTCGCGGTCGGATTCGTGGCGGCGTTTCTGGGGGGATTGGTGGTGGTTCGCTTTCTGCTGGCCTATGTGGGCCGGCACAGTTTTATCCCCTTCGCCTGGTACCGGATCGTGTTCGGCGGCCTGTTGCTGGCCTATTTTCACTATCACCCCTGGGTGGGCAGTTGACCGGCGTCGTGGGCGGCGAGAGCGGAGCGATGATCGAAGTGTTTTCCGAAGCCTGGATGCACGAGTACGCGCGGCTGTGGAACGCCGAGCAGGCGATGGTCCGGGAGTTGACCCGGCAGCGCTTCAACGCGGTGGTGGGCTATGGATTTCCCGACGTGGAGACGCCCTGGAGCATGCTGGTGGTGGTGCGGGGCGTCGCCGAGCAGGCGGGGCGCTACGACGGCCGGGAACTGGACTGGGATTTGCGGGCGGTGCCGGCGGACTGGAACCGCTGGCTGGGCGAGGGTTTTAATTTATCCAGCCTGCTGCTCGCGGTCGGCAACAATCGCCTGCAAATCCGCAAGGGCGATCACAAGCGCATTCTACGCAAGCCGCCGCTGGTGGGGGCGCTGTTGCGGGCGTTCGCGCTGATGACCGAGGTGCGGATGTAGGCGGGATCGGTGCGGCGCTGGGAGTTGTGGAATCACCGTTTCGAACCACCCCGGCGCTGCGCGCCACCCCTTGTATGTTTGAAGCGAGGTAGCGTTTTCCAGGACGTAGCAGTGGGTTTCCCCTCTGGGACTCACGATCCGGTCAAGGAGCTTGAAGGGCCACGTTCTGGTTTCTGTGAAGCTGAAGCCCGAACAGTTGATGGGGTTTGAACCCGTAACGCGCAAGGTTGGGATGAGGAACCCATCATGGTCGAGAACGCTGTCGCCGAGGCGGTCCAAACCGCGCTCAACCCCGAGCGCCGGAGGGGGATCGCTATCGCTCAAGTGGCTTTGGATGAGGAACCCCTTCCGCGCAAGAATCCGGCCGCCGAGGCGGTCCAGCCACCGCTGGACGGCGAAGGTCGGGTGGGAATCGATGCGGCCAAGGCCCATCTTGATGTCGCGACCTGGCCGGCCCAGGAGCGGTTGCGGGTGTTGCGGGACGAGGCCGGTTTTGGCCGAACTGACCGGCTGGCCGCACGCCCGCTCGCCCCGCCTGATCGTGCCGGAAGCGACCGGGGGTTTGGAGACGCCGGCGGCGGCGCTCAATCCCCGCCAGGCGCGGGATTTCGCCAAAGCCTTGGGGTGTCTGGCCAAGACCGACGCCTTGGATGCCTGGGCGCTGGCCCGCTTTGGCCACGCGATCCAGCCGACCCCCCGCCCATGGCGGGTCGAGATGTCGACCGGCTCGAAGCGCGTCTGAAGACGCTCGACGATGACGTGCAGGGCCGGCCGCGAGCCAGCCCGATCTGGCGCGAACAGGATGATTTGCCGCGCGGCGTTCCCGGCATCGGCCCGGCGACTGCGGTGACGCCGTTGGCCGCGCTGCCCGAACTGGGGACCTTGGACCGGCGCCAGATCGGCGCACTGGTTGGGGTCTGCCCGTTCGATCGCGATTCCGGCCAGTGCCGGGGGCGCCGGACGATCTTCGGCGGGCCGGCCGGGGTCCGGGCGGTACCGTACATGGCCACGGTCTCCGCCAGCCGCTGCGATCCCGCGATCAAAGCGTTCTACCCGCGGTTGCGGGCGGCCGGCACACCCGCCAAGGTTGCGCTGGCCGCCTGCATGCGCAACTTGTTGACGATCCTGAACGCGATGCTCAAGGCCAAGACCCCCCTTGGCAACCTCCCGAGGAGTGCAGGTCCTGAGGTGTTCAGCACGGTTGCTCCTCGGACAAGAGTGCAGGTCCTGAGGTGTTCAGCACGGTTGCTCCTCGGACAAGGCGGGTGGCGCGCGGCGCCGGGGGGTTCGAAACGGCGATTCCATAACTCGGAGAGGAACGCTATATACCCTCCCTATCCGTCCCTCATTGGAAGCACGATCTTATCCAACAGGCTGTCTCCACCGATCACAGTCATCCCTGACGTGCGGCAAGATGCGCGACCTCTCATCCCTGACTTTTGAGCCGCAACTCTCACGGTCCTTGCTGGCCGGCAGCGGCATCGTTCACGGTTTGGCCGGCATCGCGACAATCGTTGCGAGCGTGCCGTTGTGGGTCAAGGCGGGGCTGCTCGCCGGCATCGGCCTGTCGCTGGCCTGGACCGGTTATCGCTACGGTTGGCGTCGCGGCGGCGGGTTTATCACCCGCGTTGAATTGCTTGACGGGCGCTGGCGCTTGGAAACCGGCGACGGGGCTCGATACCCCGCCCGACTGACCGGCGGCTACGCCCAGCCCGGTGTCGTCGTACTGAATTTCCGCGTGGAGAGCAGCTGGCGGCGGTCGTTGGCGCTGCTGCCCGATTCCGCCGATTTAGAGTCGTTGCGACGGCTGCGGGTCTGGCTGCGAACCCGGCGGGACGAGGACGGCCTGGATCGTCCCTAAGG
>JAPUDV010000080.1 GCA_027492875.1 Candidatus Competibacteraceae bacterium
GCTTGACCACGTGATCTCGACCACGATGTGGACAATAAACCAGCACTAAAACCATGGCAGGGTCAACGATCACACCCTCGGCTGCTTTCGCCACCGGGAGCTGTTGGAGTTGCGCTGACGGCCGCCCGTGCCTGGGATTGCGCGTGCTGCTGCCCATGGCCCCGGATCGGCCGAAAAAAAAAGCCGGCTATGGTAGCCGGCTCAAGGGATCGAGGGAGAAACTCGAAATGCACTCGTATGACCACGGCCGACCGTCGTTGGTTTCCACGGCGGGGCCGAATTTCGGTTGGTCCCGATGGGAAATCGGCTGGACCTTACTCCAGCACCAGCGGCGTCGGCTTCAGCACCACCGCGCTGAGCGGCGGCAGATTCAGTGCCAGAGAGAAGGCTTGGCCGTGACTGGAAATCTCCTCGGCCATGACGCGCCCGCCGGCCAGCGTCTCGCCGGAGCCGCCGTACTCGCTGGCGTCGCTGTGCAGCAGCTCCCGATACTCGACCGGGAACGGCACCCCAATCCGATAGTGCTGGTGCGACCGGTCGGAGAAGTTCAGCACGAACACCACGGTGTCGCGCGGGTCGCGGGCCTTGCGCAGGAAGACGAGCACGTTGGTCTCGGCGCCGCCGGCGTCCAGCCATTCGAAGCCGGCGCCGCGAAAATCGACCTGATGGCAGGCCGGTTCCCGGCGGTACAGCGTATTAAGATCGGCCACGAAGCGCTGTAAACCCTGGTGCTGCGGCTTGCGCAGCAGCCCCCATTCCAGTTCGGCATCGTGGTTCCACTCGCTGGGCTGACCGAATTCCCCGCCCATGAACAGCAGCTTCTTGCCGGGGTGGCCGTACATGAAGGCGTACAGCAGGCGCAGATTGGCGAACTGCTCCCGCTCGCTGCCGGGCATCTTGCCGAGCAACGATTTTTTCAGATGCACCACTTCGTCGTGCGACAGCGACAGGATGAAGTTTTCGTTGAAGGCGTAGACGATGCCGAAGGTCAGCTTGTCGTGATGATGGCGACGATGTATCGGCTCCTTTTGCAGATAGAACAGCACGTCGTGCATCCAGCCCATGTTCCACTTGAAGCCGAAGCCCAGCCCGCCGTGATCGGTGGGCCGCGATACGTTCGGCCAGGCGGTCGATTCCTCGGCGATCATCATCACGCCCGGATGCTGGGCGTGAACCACGGCGTTAGTGTGCTTGATGAACTCGATGGCCTCCAGATTCTCGTTGCCGCCGTACTTGTTGGGAATCCAGTCCTTCTTGGAGTAATCCAGATACAGCATTGAGGCCACCGCATCGACCCGCAGCCCGTCGAAATGGAAATTTTCCAGACAGTACAGTGCATTGGCGATCAGGAAATTTTCGATCTCGTGGCGGCCGTAGTTGAAGATCAGCGTGCCCCAGTCCGGATGTTCGCCCTGGCGCGGATCGGCGTGTTCGTACAGGTGGGTGCCGTCGAACCAGGCCATGGCGTGGGCGTCCTTGGGGAAATGCGCCGGCACCCAGTCGAGAATCACACCGATGTCGTTCTGGTGGCAGCGGTCGATCAGATCCATCAGATCTTCCGGTTTTCCGAAGCGCGCGGTCGGGGCGTAGAAGTTGGAAATCTGGTAGCCCCAGGACGGACCGTAGGGATGCTCGGCCAGCGGCAGAAATTCGATGTGGGTGAAGCCCATTTCCAGCACGTAGGGAATCAACTGGTCGGCCAGCTCCCGGTAGGACAGGAAACTACCGTCCGGCCGGTGTCGCCACGAACCGGCGTGGACCTCGTAAATGGCCACCGGCCGTTCCCAGGCTTTGGCGCCCGCCCGCCGGTGCATCCATTCGCCATCGCGCCACTGATGCTTGTTGGCCGGATCGTAGACCACGCTGGCGGTGCCGGGTGGCGTCTCGGTGTGGAAGGCGTAGGGATCGGTTTTCAGGAACAGAGGACCCTTGCGGGGCAGAATCTCGAACTTGTACAGATCGCCTTCGCCCAGACCGGGCACGAACAGCTCCCAGATCCCCGAACCCGGCCGCAGGCGCATCGGGTGACGGCGACCGTCCCAGTGGTTGAAAGTGCCGACCACGCCGACCCGCTGGGCATTGGGCGCCCAGACCGCAAAGTTGACCCCGGAGACGCCGTTCACCGCCCGGACGTGCGCGCCGAATTTTTCGAAAATCCGGTAGTGATTGCCCTCGGCGAACAGGTGGCAGTCCTGGTCGCCGAAGATCGAGAACGCAAAGGCATAGGGGTCCTCGAAAGTCCAGGTCCGACCGTGCTCGGTCGCGCTCAGCCGATAGCGCAACGACTCCGGCTGACCGATAACCCGCGTTTCGCACAAACCGCCGCCGTGGACCCAGTGCAGCGGGTACAACATCCGGGGCTGGTTTTCGCACAGCAGGAAGGGCGCTTCGGCGTCTGGCAACAGGGCGCGAACCACGCTCAGACCGGGTTCCTCCGGTAGCGGATGCGGTCCCAGCAGGGCGTGAGGATCGGTATGGCATCCCGCGATCAGGTCGGCGCATTCCGCCGCCGTCAAAGTGGGTTGCGGCTCGTCCTCTCGCAGCAGGAAGCGCAAGCCATCCACCGCCGCCGGCCCTTGCAGCCGTTCGGCGAAGGTGTGGACGTCGGTTCGCAGCGCATCGATATGGTAAACCGTGCGCCAGAATAGCGCGTTGGCCCGCAGGAAATTGCGGATCTCGGGGCGCTCCAGGTCGAACGCCAACAGATCTCCAGCGGCGTCGCGGTCGTAAAGCCGCGTACCGTCGAACCAGCTCAGTTCCTGTCCCTCGGACGGGATCAGCGGCGGAATCCAGTCGAGGATCACCCCGATATCCCGCTGGTGGCAGGCGTCGATGAAGGCCATCAGCTCCTCGGGCCGACCATGACGAGGGTTGGGGGTGTAATAGCTGGCCACCGTCTCGTCGTCGGCCCAAAACGCCAGTTCGACATGGCTGAAACCTCGTTCCGACAGCCAGGGCAGGACGATGTCCGCGAGCTGGCCATAGGTGGCGACCTGTCCGGAACCTCCGTCAGCATCTTCGCTCAGCGTCACCCGATGAATGGCGACCGGTAACTCCCAACCGGGTGCCTCCATGGCCCGCGCCATCCAGGCCGCATCGCTCCAGTCGTGGCAGCGCTGCCAGTCGTACACGAAGGCGGCGGTCTTGGGGTAGACCTCGGCGTGAAAGGCCAGTGGGTCGGTCTTGAGAAACACCGCGCCTTCCGCGTTGCGAATTTCGTATTTGTACAGCTCGCCCAGCCCGAGGTCGGGCACGAACAGCTCCCACACGCCGGATTGATGCCGTTCCATGGGATGGCGGCGGCCGTCCCACAGATTGAAGGTCCCGACCACGCTGACCCGGCTGGCGCGGGGCGCCCAGACCGTGAAATTGACGCCGGCGACGCCTTTCTTCGTCCTCGGGTGCGCGCCCAGCGTGGCGAACAGGTTTTCCAGCGTTCCCGCTTGCAGTGCCTGGCCGTCGGCGTGGGTGAAGGAGGGCTCGCGAATGGCGTAGGGGTCGTGGAAGGTGGAAGACTGGCCGGCTTCGTCGATGGCGAGGAGCCGGTATTCCAGCGTCGTGACTCCCGGAATCCGGGCCACGAACAATCCATCTGGATGCACGCGCTGCATTTCCCGCCGGGCGGAGCCGTTCGCCGGCAGCACGTAGGCCCGTTCGGTTCGTGGCAGAAAGGCGCGGATCACCAGCGCCCGTTCTTGCCCGGCATGGTGGGGTCCCAGAATCGAATAAGGATCGTCGTGACGCAATTCAATGATCTTTTGGATGTGTTCTTCCAGCATCGCCCTCGCCTTTTGGCTGTTCCACCGCGTCGATTAACATATCAAATTTACGGTTTTAATTCGAATCACGACAAGTCTAACGCAGAACAAAGACGAAGAATGTTGGGCGGGGTTCCTCCAAATGAAAAGGGGCGGCGCCCGTGCGGGCGCCGCCCCTCAAAACCGCCGACTCGGCTGACGGATGCGCTATTCGTCGTCACGGTCGGCCGCTTGTCCGGCCGGCGCGTCCGCCGGCTGACCCGGCATCCCGGCTGGTCCCTGGCCGCGCCCGCGCCACATCGGCCGCTCGGTGAAGAACTTGTCGATCACCTGCTTCTGGTCGGGATCGAGGACGGTGTATAGATCGCCGGCGGCCTTGACCATGGTTTTCATGCTAGCCAGCCGCTGTTCCATGCCCTGCACCCGCTCCTCGAAATGCGCCATCGCGGTGGTTTCCCGGTCTCGCATCTCCTGCCGGATCTTGAACATGGTGGCGTGATGCGCGTCCTGGGCGCCGAGGAAGGTTTTCCAGGCGCCCTCCTGCTCCGGCTTCAGCTTGAGCCGCGCCGCCAGCAGCTCCATCCGCTCGGCGTGGTACTGCTGCATCATGGCATGGCGTTGGCCAAAACCACCTCCACGCGGGCCGCCACCCATCTGGCAGTCGCCGGACCCACCGCCCATCATCGGACCATGGCCGCCCCAGGGGCCGGCAAAAACGGCGGTGGTCAGGCCGAGTCCCGCGACCACGGCGGCGACCAGCAAGCGTTTGCGTAGGGTTTTCATCTTCGAACTCCTCTGTGCGAATTGCGATATGGGTTGCTTCGGGAGCTATTAAACCCCCGCCGTGTAACCGGCGTTTTGCTGGAGCGGGATTTTTGTAACGGTTTGTTTCAACTCTGCGGGTCAGCCTCACAGCACAGCCAGCGAAAAGGGCGCGGCGGCGAAAGGCGGCGCGGCCACCGTATCCTCGTCCTCGAACACCCGACCAGGCTCCACAGTCTCTCTCGCGGCTCGAACCTCCAACTCTCCGAAATCCACAAGAACCGTCGAACCACTCGAGTTCGAGTCGCGTGGAAAAAACCCGCGAACGAGGTCTACCGCCCGCTCGCGGGAAGGTACGGGAGCCACCTCTCCCGCGCTGAGGTCACCTTGGAAGCTGTTTGACAGCCCAGGTATTTGCATCCGGGGTCTGGTGCGCTTACGGATTCACAACAGGGCGAGCTTTATGCCGCGCCGGCCAACTTGACCGTCGCCTTGGTTTCGAGTGGCCGCTTGAGGAAGAACAGGGCGGTGGTCGTCACCAGCGTGCCGACCACGATGGCGGCCAGATAGGGTCCCAAGTGGGTTACCGCGTTGGGAATCGGTAGTACGAACACGCCGCCGTGCGGCACCCGCAACTCACAGCCGGCCACCATCGAAATCGCGCCGGTCACGGCGGCGCCGATCATCAGCGCTGGAATCACCCGCAGCGGGTCTTTGGCGGCGTAGGGAATCGCGCCCTCGGTGATGAACGCCAGACCCAGCACGGCGGTGGCGCCGCCCGCCTCGCGCTCGTCCAGCGAGAAGCGGTTCTTGAACAGCAGGGTGGCCAAGGCCAAGCCCAGCGGCGGCACCATGCCGGCGGCCATCACCGCCGCCATCGGTGCGTAAACCTGGCTGACGATCAACCCGGTGGCGAAGGCGTAGGCTGACTTGTTGACCGGCCCGCCCATGTCGAAGGCCATCATCGCGCCCAGCAGCAGGCCGAGGAAAATCGCGCTGCTACCCTGCATTCCCTTCAGCCAGGCGGTGATGGTGGCGAGCGCGGCGGCAACCGGCTCGCCTACCACGAAATACATCAGCAGTCCGACCACCACGGTGCCGAGCAGGGGCAGGATCAACACCGGTTTGAGGCCGTCCAGGGTGCGCGGCAAGCGAATATAGTCGCTCATCCACTTGACGGTGTAGCCGGCCAGGAAACCGGCGGCGATGCCGCCCAGAAAGCCCGATCCGATGGTGCTGGCGATCATGCCGCCGATCATGCCGGGGGCGATGCCGGGGCGGTCGGCGATGGAATAGGCGATGTAGCCGGCCAGCACCGGCACCATCAGCGTGAAGCCGGCTTTCGCACCGATCTGGAACAGGGTCCAGCCCAGCGTGCCGGCGTTGGCCTCCCCGAACACATTGATGCCGCCAATGGCGAAGCTGAGCGCGATCAGCAGCCCGCCGGCGACCACGAACGGAATCATGTAGGACACGCCGGTCATCAGATGCTTGTAGGCGCCGGTGCGGGTCGCCGCCGGCTGGGCCTTGGCCTGCCTGACCTGATCGTCGTGGCTTTCACCACCCGCCGCGCCACCCGCGACCTTGGCTTCGGCGATGGCCTTGCGCACCAGCGCGGCCCCGTCATGAATCGCCGCCTTGGTGCTGGCTTCATGCAGGCGCTTGCCGGCGAAACGGGTTTTGTCCACCTGGGTATCGGCGGCGATGATCACCAGATCGGCGGCGGCAATATCCTCGGCGGTCAGGGTGTTTTTCGCCCCGACCGAGCCTTGGGTCTCCACCTTGATGGCGTGGCCCTGACTTTTCGCGCCCTGCTCCAGCCCTTCCGCCGCCATGAAGGTGTGGGCGATGCCGGTCGGGCAGGAGGTGATGGCGACGATCTTCAGCCCGGCGGCGGGCGTGGCCGCTGGCGCGGCGGCGACCGGCACGCTGGCCAACGCCGCTTCGATCACGCCGGCGCCGTCGCGGATCGCGGGTTCGGTCGTGGTTTCGTAGCGCGGTTTGTCGAGGAAGCGGGTGGTGTCCACCCGGGTATCGGCGGCGATGACCACCACATCAGCGGCGGCGATATCGCTTTCGGACAAGGTGTTGCGAGTGCCGACCGAGCCCTGGGTTTCGACCTGGATGTCGTGGCCCAGTTGTTTGGCGGCCTGCTCCAGTCCTTCGGCGGCCATGAGGGTGTGGGCGATGCCGGTCGGGCAGGCGGTGACGGCGACGATCTTAGCCATGGTGGATGCTCCTCATTCTCTAATTTTTCATACGGGTTCGGGGAACGGTTTCAGTCGATGGCGGACACGACGACCTGCCCGGCCAGGGCGCGGACTTCGGCCGGGCGGGGTAGATGCGGTCCCAGTCGGGTCAGTTTGGCGGCGGCGAAAGCGGTCGCCAGTTGAGCGGTTTCGGCCAGTGGGAGATTTTCCAACCGGGCCGCGACCAGGCCGGCCACCATGGCATCGCCGGCGCCGACGGTGCTGGTGACCGCCACTCGCAGCGGTTGGGCCAGCACGGCGTGTTCGCGGGTGAGAAACAGCGCGCCATCGCCGCCCAGCGAGACCACGACCCACTCTGGGGCCGGCGAGCCGGCCAGCAGTTCCCGCCCGGCGGCAACCAGTGATTCCAGACTATCGAGCGGCCGGTCGAGTAGTTCGGCCAGCTCGTGCCGGTTCGGCTTGACGATCCTCGGGCCGGCGGCCAGCGCGGCCTTGAGCGGTGCGCCGCTGGTGTCCAGCAACACCGACACGCCGGTGGCTTGTACCCACGAGGTAAGGGTGGCGTAGATGTCCGCTGGTAGTCCGGGTGGCAGGCTGCCGGATAGCACCACCCATGACGCAGTTCGCTCGACCAGCCGGTCGAGCCGTTCCAGTACTTGTTTGAGCAGATCGGCGGCGGCGGTCGGGTCAAACTCCGGTCCCGGCATGTTGAGATCGGTGGTCTCGCCGCTGACGGTATCGACCAGCTTGGTGTTGACCCGGGTCAGGCCATCGAGATAGCAACAGTGGTTGGCGATCTTCTTGCGCTGAAACAGCTCTTCGAACAGCGCGGCGTTGTCGCGGCCCAATTGCCCGGCGACTGCAGCGTTCACGCCGAAATCGGACAGGCAGGAAGCGACGTTGACCGCCTTGCCGCCGACATCGACCTGCATCCGCAGGGCGCGGTTGACGGCGCCGGGTTGCAGGCCGGCAACTTCGATGGTCTGGTCGAGCGCCGGATTGAGGGCGACAGCGACCACGCGAGCGGGTTCGGCAAACGGGTTCAGGGGATTCATAGGGCGCGGACCTCGTCGGCGGTGTGGGCGAGCAGGGCGCGTTGGGCCAAATCTTCCATCGCCGTCCGTGATTCGCCCCGCAGCGCGGCCTTCACCGGGGCGATGTCCTGGGCGCTCATGCTGAGTTCGTCAACGCCCAGACCGGCCAGAATGCGAGCGCCCAGCGGATCGCCGGCCAGCCCGCCGCAGACGCCGACCCAGCCGCCGGCTTCGGGCGCGCTCCGGCTGGCGGCTTGCGCGCCGCGCACCGTGGCGTCGATCAGCGCCAGCACCGCCGGGTGCAGGCTGTCGGCCTGAGCGGCCAGTTCCGGGTGTTGGCGGTCGACCGCCAGCGTGTACTGGGTCAGGTCGTTGGTGCCGATGGAAAAGAAATCGACCAGCGGGGCGAAGCGGTCGGCCATCACCGCCACCGCCGGAATCTCGACCATGATGCCGAGCTTGACCTCGGGACCCTCGACCTGGCGGCGGGCGCGCTCGCAGTGTTCGCGCAGCGCTTCGATCTCGCCGATGTGGGTGACCATCGGGAACATGATCCACAGCGGTCCGTGCCGAGCGGCCCGGTACAAGGCCCGCAATTGGGTGTAGAGCAAATCCTGGCGCTGCAACAGCAGGCGGGCGCCGCGCACCCCAAGGAACGGGTTTTCCTCATGCGGCAGGTTAAGGTAGGGGACTTGCTTGTCGCCGCCGATGTCCAGCGCCCGGATGATCAGCCGGCGACCGGCCAGCACCTCGGTCATCTCGCGATAGACCTGGTATTGCTCCTCCTCGTCCGGGGCGTGGTCGCGTTCCAGAAACAGGAACTCGGTGCGCATCAGGCCGATGCCTTCGGCGCCGGCGTCGAGCGCGGCGGCGGCCTGTTTCGGGTTGGCGACGTTGGCGGCGATTTCGACGGTGTGGCCGTCGGTGGTGGTCGCCGGCTGGTGACGGACCGCGCGCAGTGCCTCGCGGGCAGCCTTTTGCCGGGCGATCACCTCGGCGACGCTACGCCGGTCGGCCTCGCTGACGTCCAGATAAAGGCAACCGCTACCACCGTCGATAACCGCCGTGCCGCCTTCCGGCGCGGTCATCAAGGTCGGGCCGGCGGCGACGATGGCCGGCAAGCCCAGGGTGCGCGCCAGAATCGCGGTGTGCGAGGTGGGGCCGCCGACGCTGGTGGCCAGCCCCAGAACCTGTTTGGTGTCGAGATGCAGGGTATCGGACGGGGTGAGATCTTCCGCCACCAGGATCGACGGTTCCGTCAGCACCATCTGCCGCCGTTCGATGCCGAGTAGCCGGGCTAACACCTGCTCGCCGACGTCGCGCAGATCCATCGCCCGCGCCGCCAGCAAGGGATCGGCGACCTGTTGCAGTTTGTCGATCCGCGCCCGCAACGCCCGCTGCCAGGACCAGGCCGCGCCATGGCCCTGCATGATGGTGGCCAGCGCGTCTCGCATCAGGACCGGATCGGCCAGCAGTTCGCGCTGGGCGGCGAAGATCGCGGCTTCGGCGGCGCTCAAGCGCTGGCGGGTGCGCGTTTCCAGTTCTTCCCGCTCGCTGCGGACCGCCAGCAGCGCTTGCTCCAGGATTTCGCCTTCGGCCACCACGTCGCCCGGCTGGTCGGTGACCTGGAAGCGCTGGGAAACGTGGCGCACCAGCTTGCCGATGGCCAGTCCGGGGCTGGCGCCGATACCGTACAGGGTGGTGGGGGAACCGGCCGGGGTCCAGTCCGGCGCGGTCTTGCGTGCGGTCAGGGCATTGCGGCGGGCGCGTTCGGCGTCGGCTTTTTCCTCGGCGGACAGGCCGCGCATCGTCTCGTGCAGGGCTTTCAGCGCCCGTTGGGCGTCGGCGCCCCGGACGGCCAGGCGCAGGGTGGTGCCGCAGGTGACGCCGAGGGCCAGCAATCCGGTCAACGCCTTGGCGTCGGCGAATTCGTCGCCCTTGTAGATGCGGAATTCGCAGGGAAAGCGCTTGGCGGTTTCCACCCAGCGGGTGGCCGGTCGGGCGTGCAGACCGTTGGGATAATCCACCGTCCACTCCACTTCGGCGTCGGCCGGCCAGGCCGGTTCCGCCGGCGCCGCGACCGGCGTCGGTTCCGCCGCGTCGCCCAGGGCGGCGATCAGCACCAGCGGATTTTCGGCGTGGAACAGCGTGTCGAGCGCCTCGGGCTGCTGCATCAGCCGGGTCAGGCGGCGCAGCAGGGCGATGTGTTCGTCGGACTGGGCGGCGATGGCGACCACCAGATGGGCTTTCTGGCCTTCGTTCCATTCCACCCCGTCCGGCACTTGCAGGATGGCGATGCCGGTGTGGTGAATCAGGTGGCGATCTTCGATCATCCCGTGCGGGATAGCGACGCCGCCGCCGAGGAAGGTGTTGGCGACCTGCTCGCGCTTGAGCAGGCTGTCGATGTAGCTGGGTTCGATGTAGCCGGTCTCGACCAGCAGTTGACCGGCGGTGCGGATCGCTTCGTTCTTGCTCTGGACGCGGACGTCCAAGCGGATACAGGATCTAGTAATCGTTTTCATATTGATATCCGTGGTGGTTGGCGATTTCCATGAGGTAAATTTGTAATCGTTTACATTCGGGATGTCAAGCGGAAATTTGTCGAGGTCAACAGCCGTTGCAAGGAGATAAACAGATGACGACACACCAGGTTATGGCGCGTATCTACAATCAGATGATGAAAAGCAACAAACAGCGTCGCCAGGAAATCAAGGCGCGGCGGATTCAGCGCGCCCAGCGTCAGGCGCGACATTCCACTGCCCGGCCGGTGGACCGTCCCATCGGTACAGTGACGGTCTCGCCCGCCTTGCTGGGACCCACGACCAGTTACGGTGTCCCCGATTTCGTGCGGCGCGGTTACTACCAGGACAAGCCGTTTCACTGCAAGGATTGCGGTCGGGCGGAAATCTGGACGGCGGAGCGGCAGCGGTGGTGGTACGAAGTCGCTCAAGGAGATGTGTGGACCACGGCGACCCGCTGTCGCGCCTGTCGTCAGCGGGAACGGACCCGCAAGGCGGAAGCCCGGCGGATACATCTGGAGGGATTGGCGGCGAAGCGGGAACATCGACCATGAGGACGGCGGGTTCCAGTCGCGTACACGATCTCCAGGGTACTGTCCGGCGCGGGTCGGCGTTGTCGATCCGAATCGGATGAGTGCTTTTTCTCCAGGATTTTGTTCGGGACACTGTGCTGATCCCGCTATCCCGGCATCGTTCCCGGCGATTCGCCCGAAGCCCGTTTGTCTGGACCTCAAGGATTAGAACCCGAGAACCTCAACATGCTGATGCTCTTACTCGTTGCCGTTTTATTGGTCGCGCTGACGGTAGTCCTCCACGCTATGGGGACCACTTATTGGATACGTTACGCAGTGCGACGCTACGCCGATCATAACGGCGACTTCAAGCCACACACGGCGTTGCCGGCAGTGATGTGGACCGCGATTGTCCTCATAGTGCTGCATGTGGTGGAAGTCACGCTGTGGGCGTTGACCTACATTCTGCTTCCTGGCGATCAATTCGATACCTTTGAAAAGGCTCTGTACTTTTCCGTGGTCACCTTCACCACCCTGGGTTATGGCGACATTACCCTGACGGACTCCGAATGGCGTCTATTGAGCGGGGTCGAGGCGCTGGACGGCATTTTGTTGGTGGGATGGTCAACGGCCTTGTTGTTCATCGTCGTGCAACGGAGTTGGAAGCATTTTGGGCCATGATTAAGAATGGAAGTGACCCATTAGTCATGCCCGCATGTCACTTCGATCCATGACGAGATCCTGGCATTGATACTAATTCCTTTTAATTTATAGTCAGCTATTTGCCAGAATGTGGTGGGTAACTGTTCTGTTCGAGACTGTAAACAATTGAGCTGCATTGCTCGTGGCCGAGCCTAAAGCACTTATTGAGTTGCGCCATTTTCTATAGTAGCTCATGGGAGGCCATCATGCCGGGTTCATCTTTACTTTCTCCGCGTCTTTGCGATCCTCTGAGCCAGCATCTTACTGGCGATGCAAACCGCCATGGCAAGTGGTTTTGCGGTCGATGTGGCGTTGGTGCATAAATCAATTGAGGGGCATATCTTCCCTGACTCCGGTTTAT
>JAPUDV010000081.1 GCA_027492875.1 Candidatus Competibacteraceae bacterium
CCGGCAGGGTTTTAACGTAAATTCATTTGGTTAGCGGATTTTGTCCTGTACAATGACCATCGACAGAGGATTCCGCTTTCACCCGCTGTTTCTGTGGGCGGGCACCTGGGTGTACTGGCTGTTCGGCAACGGCTTCACCCGAATCCCACGGTTGCTGTTCAAACGAAGCCTCCAGCGGGAAGAGCCGGTCGTCAATACCCAAAACGCCGCCGGCGGTTTCGAGTACTCCGATGCCCGCCTGCCCGACGGCGATGCGCGCTTCGTGTTTCAGTTCGTGAGCTCGGCGATGGAGCGTGGCTGCATTGCCGCCAACTACGTGGAATCGCTCGGCGCGCGCCGCGAGGGCGATCTCTGGATCGCCCGGACGCGGAATGTCATCGACGGCCAGGAGATGGACATCCGCGCCAAGGTGTTGATCAACGCCGCCGGCCCGTTTGCGGACGACCACAACGCGCTGACCGGTGAGGAGACCGAACACCATCACCTGTTTTCCAAGGGCATCCATCTCATCGTGCCCCGGATTACTCCGAACCCGCGCATTCTGACCTTCTTCGCCGACGATGGACGCTTGTTCTTCGCCATCCCGATGGGCGTGCGCACCTGTGTCGGCACCACCGATACCCGAGTGGAATCGCCGTTCGCCGAGGTGACGGACGAGGACCGGCGGTTCGTGCTCGACAACCTCAACAAGCGCCTGAATCTCGACCGGCCGCTGACGTGCGCCGACATCATCGCCGAGCGTTGCGGCGTGCGGCCGCTGGTGGTGAAAACCCGGGCCGATGGCAACGTCCGCGACTGGCTGCACTTGTCCCGCAAGCATGAAATCGATGTGGATTGGGCCAAGGCGCATCTCAGCATCTTTGGCGGTAAATTAACCGGCTGCATCAACGTCGGCGATGAAGTTTCCGGGATCGTCGCCCGACTGGGGATCGCCCTGCCGCATCGCGAGAGCCTATGGTACGGCGAACCGCATCCCTCGGTGCGCGAGGAATATCTGCGCCAGGCCCGGCGGATGAATCTCGACGGCCACACCTCGCCCGAGTCGATCGAAAGTCTGAGCGGCCGGCTCTGGCGGCGCCACGGCCAGCAGGCGTTGGATCTGCTCGCCGAAATTCGCGAAGACCCGCGCTAGGCAGAGGCGCCGATCGAGGGCGCCGATTATCTCCGCTGCGAAATCCAGCTCGCCGAGCGCCAGGAAATGATCGTCAATCTGGAAGATTTCCTGCGCCGGCGTTCCGGGATCGCGCTGGTCATGCGTCGGGAGGAGATTCGCAATGCCGAGGGGCTGATGGACGCCTGCGAAATCCTGTTCGGTGATCGGGCTCGGGAAAAATTCGACGAATACGTCCAAAGTCGGCCGCTGGCCCGGCGGTTTTGTGCGCACGGCGATTGATTTCGATGCGGGCTGGAAACGAAAAAGGGCGCGTTGTGGCGCGCCCTTGGTTCCATGATCGCCGTTAAGGCTTCAGGAAGGGTGATCGTTGGCCATCCAGCGATGGAAGAAGCCGGCCAACGCCGCGCCGACGATGGGCGCGAGCCAGAATAGCCACAGTTGCTGCAAGGCCCAGCCACCGACGAAAATCGCCTGGCTGGTGCTGCGCGCCGGGTTGACCGAGGTGTTGGTGACCGGAATGCTGATCAGATGGATCAGGGTCAGGCACAGGCCGATGGCGATGGGCGCGAAGCCGGTCGGGGTGTTCTTGTGGGTGGAGCCCAGGATGACGATCAGGAAAAAGAAGGTCATCACGACCTCGCAGACCAGCGCGGCGCTCAGGCCGTAACCGCCGGGCGAATGTTCGCCGAAGCCGTTGGCGGCGAAGCCACCGAGCGTGGAAAAGTCGCTCTTGCCGGTGAAGATCAGGTAGATGATGCCCGCGCCGGCGATGGCGCCCAGAACCTGGGCGACGATGTAGGGGATCAGGTCGGAGGCCGGAAAGCGGCCGCCGGCCCATAGCCCCACCGACACGGCCGGATTCAGATGGCAGCCGGAGATGTGGCCGATGGCATAGGCCATGGTCAGCACGGTCAGGCCGAAGGCCAGCGCCACTCCGACCAGGGCGATGCCCAGGGGATACTGGTTGGGGCCGTAAAAGACGGCGGCCAGCACGGCGCTGCCGCAGCCGCCCAGCACCAGCCAGAGGGTGCCGATGAACTCGGCGGCCAGACGATTTGCAATGGGCATATGAGGAGTCCTCCGAAATCGGGATAGAGCGTGTGGAAGTGTCGTTGTTGAACCGAGCCACGGATATGGGAACCGGCCCGCCGTCTGGAGATGAGTCGGGATAGGATGTACAGGCGGCGCCGCAAAGGTAATGGGCGCCCCGTCGCAAAGTCAATCCAGCGTTCAGGCGTTTTCGCCCCGGCCGAGTAGCGCGCGCAGTTTTTGCCCCAATTCGTTCTTGCGATAGGGTTTCGCCAATATTTCCACATCCTCGGCCAGTTGGCCGCCAACGATCAGCGGGTGCTCGGTGTAGCCCGAGGTGAACAGCACGCGCAAACCGGGATGCCGGCGTTGCGCCTCGGCCGCCAGCTTGACGCCGTCCATCTCGCCCGGCAGCACGATATCGGTGAACAGCAGCGCGATCTGGGGCGTTGCCTCCAGCAGTTCGAGCGCTGTCGCGGCGTCGCCGGCCTGCCGGGTGTCGTAACCCAGCGCCCGAAGGGCGTTGACGGCGAACAGCCGGACATCGGTGTCGTCTTCGACCACCAAAATGGTTTCACCATGGCCCTTGAACACGGTATCCGTCGCTTTCACGCCCACTGTCGGGCTGACCGCGACCTGCATTTGCGGCAGATAAAGCCGCACCGTGGTGCCCCGACCGGGTCTGCTGTGGATCGTGATATGGCCGTCGGACTGCTTGACCAGACCGTAAACCATGCTGAGTCCCAGGCCGCTGCCCTTACCGGTTTCCTTGGTGGTGAAAAAGGGTTCAAAGGCGTGTTCCAACACTTCGGGCGCCATGCCGCCGCCGTTGTCGCCGACCGCCAGCATGACGTACGGACCGGGCCGCACGTCCTGCTGGGTGGCCGCGTAGTCCTGGTCGAGCCGGACGTTGCCGGTTTCCAGCACGAGCTGGCCGCCCCGCGGCATGGCGTCGCGGGCGTTGATAGCCAGATTGAGCAGGGCGCTTTCAAGCTGGTCTGGATCGACCAGGGTTTGTTTCAGGTCGGTGGCCAGCATCGTGTCGATCTGGATGTTGGCGCCCAGGGTGCGCCGCATGAGATCGAGCATGCCGAGCACCAACTTGTTCAGGTCGGTCGGCTGCGCCAGCAGCGGCTGGCGGCGCGCGAAGGCCAGCAGTCGCCGGGTCAGGTTGGCGCCTCGGTCCACCGCCCGCAGCGCCTGCTGGGCCAGCTCGTGCAACCGGGGCTGAGCCGTCAACTGCTCGTGCAGAAGTTCGAGATTGCCCATGATGACGGCGAGCAGGTTGTTGAAATCGTGGGCGATCCCGCCGGTGAGCTGGCCGATGGCGTGCATCTTCTGCGCCTGGCGGAGTTGCACCTCCGCCTGCTTGCGCTTGGTGATGTCGCGAGCGACCACGATGGCGGCGGATTTGGCGACGATCTGCACTTCCGGCGGCGGGAACAGGTGTTGTTGGGCGGTGTTGGCGGGAATGGTGGAGCGGTCGGTGAATTGAACGTCGAGCGGCGCGGTGCGCGATTCGAACCAGCGTGGCCCCGAGGAGGTTTCCAGCTCGTATTCGGCGATTTGAATTTGCTGGGTTCTCAGCGCCCGCAGGATGATGTCGAGGAAGAACGTCGCCATCTCCGGCGAGTGGACTTCGCTGAGTAATTTGCCGCGGATGGGCGCGGGAACCTTGCCCCGCATGGGGGTAACCCCGATGTCCCGCCCTGCGGCCAGCACTTCCCGGTAGCGCCCGTCCTCGTCGACCACAAAGACCAGATCCGGCATGGCGCGGGTCATGGCGCGCAGCCGGGCCTCGCTTTCCCGCAGGGCGGCTTCCGTCTGGCTGCGGACCGCGATTTCCTTGATGAGGGAATAATTGGTGCTTTCCAATTGGGCCGTGCGTTCCATAACTCGTTGCTCCAGCTGGGCATAGGCTTCGCGCAGCACCGTTTGAGCCTGTTGCATCGAAGTGCGCATGGTGTTGAACGAACGGGTGAGTTCGCCGAGTTCATCGTTGCCGCTGGCGATAAGGTTATCGCTTAGGCTCCCCATCGCCAGTTTTCGGGTCGCCTCGGCCAGCGCGGCGATCGGCAAGGCCAAATCCTGGGCGTGTTTTTTCGACATGCCGTAGGCGACGGCCAGCATCACCAGAATCATGATCGCCAGGTTCCATACCGTGATGGCGCTGGCGGCCCGCGCGGCGTCGGCTTCCTGTTCGAGCCGGGTTTTTGCGTCCGCCGCGATGGCGGTCGCCAGCGCGATCACCCGACCCGCCAGCGGGTCCGTTTCCGACGCTAACCGGTGCAGCGCGATATTCCAGTCTGTTGCCTGGCGCTGCCGGATGATCTCCTGGGCGAAGGTCATGAAGGCTTGCAGTTCACGCTGAAAGAGGTGCAGCAACCGGCCCTGTTCGAGCGTGAGCAGGGGGTCGGTGGCTGTTTGCGCGACCAGGGATCGGGTGGCGTCCAGTTGCTGCTGTAGCCTTTCGGTATAGTGCAGCCCGTCCGCCCCCAGGGTTTCCCGCAGCAGCAGTTGGCTGGAGGAAAGTGCGGTCTGAATTTCCATCAGGCGCGCGAGCAGGGCTTTTCGGCCCTTGCCGTCCCCCTGTTCCTTCTCTTCGAGCAAAAGCGCCGCCATCACCGAATCCAGTTCCTGCACGCTGGGTTCGATATTGAACAGGTAGGTGACCCGCGCCGGTTCGTTGCCCGGAGCGCGCACCGTTTCCTGCACCCACCACTGGGATTCCTGAAGGTCGGCCAACAGGGCTTGCAGTTCCCGCAGCCGCGCCGGGATGCAGGTTTGTCCCTCCAGCAGGTGATGGCATTGCTTGATCAGGGCGACCGCCGGCTGGATTTCCTGTTGCCAGGCTGCCCGCCAATCATCCGTGAAACCGGGGTTGCCAAGGCTGACCCAGCCGCGCAGGCTGGCCAGCGAGTGCCGCACGCCGGCCAGCATCTGGGCAGAAGCTTGCGCCAGCGGCAGCCCTTCGTTGGCCAGCAGGATGACTCTGGCCCGCAGCTCGTAGGTCGAAACCAGAGCGACTAGCAGCATACCCACGCCGACCAGCGCCACCGACAGGTGGGAAAGCAGCAGGCGGCGGTGGATCGGGTGTTGTCGCGCGGCGCGTTCAGCGTTCCGGGGTGGCGGAGTCATGGTTGACCTCCCCGGACGCCGCCGGATCGGTGGCGATGAAGCGTTCGAGTTGTTGCAGTTGCGCGTGCAGGATCCCGATCCGCTGGTGGCTGTGCGCTGGAAATTTCCGCCCGGGATAAAAGGCCTGTGGTGGCGGTTTGTCGTCGCCCATCCGTCTGTACAGATAATCCAGTTGCGACACGACCAGGGAAGCCACCACAAAAACGTCGCCGGGGGTGAGCTGGGCCATATCGGTTTGACGAGTATCGATGTCGAGCACGGCGAATCCCAGGGTTTGCGCGATGCGGTTGATGCTCCGCAGGCAGGAGATCAGGCGTTGATAGACGTCGCTGGGTTGTTTGTTCGGTTCGAACGGAGGTTCTTCCGGAATCCGGGTCGCTTCCGGATAGCGTGCCAGCAGGCGGGCCGCATAGCCGATCGCCAGCGTGATTTCCATGTAGACGTCGCTGGGTGCGAAGTGCCGTTCCAACAACAGGTCCGCCTGGCGATTCAGATCGAGCAGCACGGTGAAGATATCCATCTGGTTCGGAGCTTGCCCAATTGTTGTCGCGGGTTCGCCGGGAACCTCCAAGTCGCGCAAAATCTGCCGGAGAATCCCATGGGCCTCACGCAGATTCGCCAGGATATCCTGGGTTCCCAGTTCGCCTGTGGGCGTGGGCGGCGGGGTTGCGCGCACTCGACTGATTTCGAACAGCAGCCGGTCGGTTTTCCGCCACAGCGTCAGGGTCTGGAAATACAGGTCGCGAGCCTGACTGCTGTGGATGCCGATATTGAATTCTCCGATCCTGGGAGCGCCCATGAAGCGACGTAACCGTTCCAGATCCCGGCTGTAGGCCGCAATCAGCGCGGGGATCGCGCCGGCATCGGTTTCGGCCGCTTCAGGCGAGAAGGCGTCTGGCTGGGTACCTCCGGCGTTACCATTGTTTCCGGCGGCGAGCAGAATGAAAAGCGCGGTTATCGCGCAAGCGCGCAAGGAGGCTTGCACCATGGCCGGCCATCGGGAGCGGCGCGCGGCCCGGCCGGCCGGATCGGTTTGATCGGAATGGCGACCAAATCCCGGTTTTCCGTCGGCGTTTGGTCGCCGTTGTTGTGTCATGGATAGTCCAGTTGGGGGGAGTTATGGAGGGTTCCAGGACTTGAGAACG
Source organism: Candidatus Competibacteraceae bacterium (assembly GCA_027492875.1). Lineage (GTDB taxonomy): Bacteria > Pseudomonadota > Gammaproteobacteria > Competibacterales > Competibacteraceae > Competibacter. The sequence continues at coordinate 6,427 of JAPUDV010000081.1, forward strand.
GGCGGCATCCTGCGACATGTATAGCGTTCCTCTCCGAGTTGTGGAGTCGCCGTTTCCAACCACCCCGGTGCTATGCGCCACCCCTCCTTGTCCAAGGCGGGGAAATTTCACAACTGATTTGGGAGCGCTACATCGGTCATTGTGCGACGCGCCGCCTGTTTGATCAATGCGTCCTCGCGGCTGGGCGGTTGTCGGCGGGCGCGTTGCCGCTCAGGCATTCCTTCGCTGTTTTGCCGTCAGGCGTCGCTGCCGGCCGTGGCCGGGCGCCGTTCCAGGGCGGATCGATATGAAGGCGCATAAGCCGCTGCCAGCCGGATGGCTTCGAACATGCTCAAGGGGTTGGCCGTGCCCTTGCCCGCCAGATCGAAGGCGGTGCCATGGTCCACCGAGGTGCGAATGAACGGCAGGCCGAGGGTAATCGCGATGGTGCGGTGGAAATCGACCATCTTGGTGGCGATATGCCCCTGATCGTGATAGAGCGACAGCACGGCGTCGAACGCTCCGTTCAGCGCGTGATGAAACACGGAGTCGGCGGCGATGGGGCCGATGGCATCGATGCCCAGGGTTCGCGCGGCGGCGATGGCCGGTTCCAGCTCCCGCATTTCCTCGTCGCCGAACAGGCCGTGCTCGCCGCCGTGGGGGTTGAGCCCGGCCACCGCCAGCCGCGGTCGGGGGATGCCCAGGGCCGTCAGTGCTTCGGCGCAGCGCTGGAGATAATCCAGCACCCGTTGCCGGGTGACCAGTTGGATGGCGCCCGCCAGCGAAACGTGGCGACTGAGAAAAAACACTTTCAGGGCGGATACCTGAAACAGGGTCAGCGGATCGGCGGTTCCAGTGAGTCGGCCCAGCAACTCGGTATGGCCGATATCTCGAATGCCGGCGGCCCGAAAGGCTTCCTTGTTGATCGGCGTGGTGGCCAGCGCGTCGATCCGGCCGCGCTGGCACAGTTCGACGGCGTGGTGGATGAACTCGAAGGCGGCGCGGCCGGCCTCCGCCTGTGCCCGCCCGAAAAGCACCCGTTCGGCATCCACATTGGCCAGATCGATCAAATCGATGACGCCATGCCGGTAGTACGCCTGTTCGGGATGTTCGACCGGGTGGAGGCTCAGATCCAGGCCCGTGACCCGCAGCGCCCGGCGTACAGCGCCGGCCTCGCCGATCACCAGTGGCCGGGCGATGTCGTACAGGGCCGGTTGCGCCAGCGCCATGACCGCGATTTCCGGGCCAATCCCGGCGATGTCGCCCAGAGGGATACCGATAACAGGTTTGTTCATGAGGACGCTCCGAGGTGACGATGAAGCAGGAAATCAGCCATGTCTCGATGGGCTATGGTTGATGCGACGGTTGAATCATCCATCCTGTAGCCAGGCCGAGGATCAGCCCCGGCAAGGCAAAAAACAGGTGATGGCTATTCGCCAGGGAGATGAAGGTCATGGGCTGACCCATCACGGGTAACAGGCCGAGCGTGTTACCCCAGGCGATGGTCCAATGCGCCAGGAACAGCCAAGCCATGGCGAACAACGCCAAGGACAGAAAGGTCGCCGTCGCTTTTTCCGGCGCATCTTTTTTCCAGCCCCAGCCCTCCACGCGGCGGGCTAAAGCGAACAGGCTCGCGGCGAACATCCCCTCGAAAACCAGGAGCATCCAACCGCTCCCTATTCCGAATCGATGGAGCAGGAACGCGCCGATAAAATCGTTTTGGACCACGGGCAGGCGCATGACGATCCCGTTCCAGCCAAAGGGGCTGGCCGCCGCGCCCGACCATCCGCCGGCCGCGATCAGTTCCATGGCCTGCCGGGTTTGGAAACCGCTCTCGGGAAAGTGGGCGGGATCGGCCCAAACCATGAACCGGTCGTACTGAGGTACCCAGCGAGGAATGTGCTCCGGGGCTTGGGCGATCCACCAGAGCAGGAGTAGCAACAAAACCCCGGGCGCGGGTATTCCCCATCGTCCCAGCGTTTCCGGCGTGGCCCATGGAGGTTTGGGGTCGGTGCTGGCGGCGGGGTCGCGGGCAGGGGCATCTGGCGATGCCGATCCGTGGTAGGGGTGGGGTGCGATACGCCAAAGCCAGGGCAGCAGGAGCACGACCATCAGCAGGAGGGGGGACAAGTCGCGGACGGCCAGCAGCAAGCTCGAGGTGAGACCGACAAAGATCAGGATGAATACGAGGATGGATAGAGAGGTAGCCAGCGGGCGGCTCCGGTATTCGCGGCTGAAGCCGCTGCGCCAGCGCCACAGCCGCGCTCCGGCGTGGGCCAGCATCAGCACGAGCAGGGCCTTGATGCCTCCACCGGCTGAATGCCCCAAATGCCTTCCTCGCCGCCGAACAGGTATTGAATCGTCAGGATGAACACCGCTCCGGCGATGACGACCCATTTGAGTCAGGCCCGTTCGTGGGTCCACGGATCCAGCACCGATACGGCCACCCGCCGCCCGGTGTCGGCGGGCACCAAAGCGAGCGGTACCAGGATCCAGCCGATGATCGCCAGGACGCGCCAGTGTCCCACGCTGAAATCCAGCCAGCGGCTGTTGTCGCCGCCGAGCCCGAGCTGTCCTTGAACGAGGCTGCCAGAGCCCACCAGGCCGATGGTAGCGACCCACAGCCAGCCGCTGGGGCCTTGCAGCCGTCCGACGATGAACAGCAGCGCGCTGGCGGCGCTCCAGGCCAGTCCCAGGGACAGCAGGAGCCAGGCGGGTCGCGCTTCCGGGGTTCGATAGGTGAGCGCGGTCAGGGTGCCCATGGCCAGCGCCGAAGCCCACGCCGCCGCTTGCCAGCGGCCCAGCGAGTTCCGGCCGCGACTGACCGACCGTCGGGAGGCGAGAGCGGCGGCGCAGAGCGCCAGTCCCAGCGCGACCAGCGATCCGATCCCGTGCGCGACCAGCCAGGTTCCCAGTCCGGCGAATTGGGTGGGGGTGGGCGCCAACGCGGTTTCGGTGTGTACGCGGGAGTCGCGGGGCCGGGCCTGGAGTGCCGCCCAATCCGCTTCGAGCCAGAGATCGGTCTTTTGAACGGGAGTCAGGGTGAGGACATTTTCCTGCCAGTGGAGCCGGTAGCGCGTGCGGCCCAGGACCAGGGATTTGGTCGGTTCGGCGGGATCGTCCAGACGCAACTCGACGTTTTTGAAGCTCAGCCCTTGTTCGATGGATTCGCCGATCCGCGTCATGCGTGCGTCGATGGCGCCGGGCGCCAGCCAGAAAGCGCCATCCCACGCGAGCACCTTGATGCCGTGCGCCGGTATGCCGGGCAAGCGCCAGCGTTGCGGGCAAGGGACTTCCCCACCCAGCGAGAACAGGGGGAGTTCTTGATGTTTCAGCGTCTTGAGCCAGCGCCGCAAGGAGGAAGTTGCTTCGTCCGGACAGGCGGCGGCGGGGGCTTCATCGGTGAGGAGCCGGCCGTTTTCCCAGCGCGCTTCCCGCCCGGATTCGCGCAGGATCAGCGTTTCGCCCTGGGCTTCGACCACGTCCACGTCGATGGTTTTGAGGCGGAGGTGATCTCCGGTCGCCAGGCGCCAGCGTTTGAGGTAGCGGGTCTCGTGTTTTTCGGTGGCAGCGTCCACCTTGCGGTGGCTCGCGACGTTGCTGGCCCACCAGCCGCCCGTCGCATCCCGGCGCAGGTGCAGGTGGTCCTTTTCCGCCGAGTGCCCGCTGGCCGGATTTTGGCCCAGTTCCTGATAGCCGAGAATCACGGGCCGTTCCGCGCCGCTCAAGGTCACCCGCACCTCGGTCACTTGGCGGCGCTCGGCCGGGGCTTGCGCCAGCAGATGCCCATGCGCCCAACCGAAAGCCAGTAGCAGGATTCCCGTGAACCACGCCGGCAGGGTTCTCGATATCGCTTTTAAGTTTTGCATGGCAGTCGGGTCGGATTTTTTTCTGGCGGAAGGGGAGGGGGCGAACGTGGGGTCATCGATTGGCGTACCGGCCCCGCGCCCGGTCGTCCTCGGCGGGTTATTGGGCGCTCCACCCCACGGTGTCCCTGTTAGGCGTAACACAATTATAGCGATTTGGGGAAATTGAATACGCTTCCGGGTCCGCTGCGTTGACCGACCCAGGCCGGCCCGCCATACTGGGCCAACCCCGCCGCCCGATCCGACCCGGCCATGTCCACCCCGCATCCTCACGACGTTTTCGTGCGCGATTTTCTCACCGATCTCGACCGGGCGCGGGCGTTCCTGCGGCTGCTTCTGCCGCCTGCCCTTCAGGCCGATCTGGACCTGGATACGCTGGTTGCCGAATCGACCAGCCTGATCGATGAGACCCTGAACGAGCTGCAATCCGACCTGCTGTTCTCGCTGACCACGGTCGCTGGGGAACCGCGTCAGTTGTATCTGCTGTTCGAGCACAAGTCGTATCTGGACCGTGGGTTGCTCGTGCAACTGCTGGGCTACTTGGGCCGCCTGTACGGCAAGCAGCTTGAGCGAGCCCCGATCCTGCCGCTGGTGCTTGTACCACGGTGCGGCGCGGTTCACGCTTCCGCGTCGCTTTGGCGAGGAATTCGCGTTGACCGCCGCGCAACGGGCGCTGCTGGAGCCGTACCTGCCGGATTTCGGCTATCTGCTCTACGATCTGAGAAACTGGGAACCACCCGCAGAACCGCCGCTGGCGATTCAGGTGTTTGTCGAAGCCTTGCGCGGTGCGAACAGCGGTGACTCCGAGCGAACCCGGCGTTTGCTGGAATTGGCGGCCCGCTTGTACGGGGAACGCAACGGCGCCCGCATCGTCCATGCCTTGCTGACTTATCTGTTCCGCGTCACCCCGCTGCCTCCCGATACCGTGCGCGATCTGTTATCCAATCCCCGACCTGAACTGGAGAACGCCATGCTCACCGCCGCTCAACAGCTTTATCAACGTGGCCATCGTGAAGGCAAGCTCGAAGGCAAGCTCGAAGGCAAGCTCGAAGGCAAGCTCGAAGGCAAGATCGAAGGCGAAACCGAACTGCTACGCCAGCAACTCGAATATAAATTTGGTCCGCTGCCCAAGCGGGTCCAGCAACTCGTGGCCCGAGCGGACGAAGCGGCCTTGCGGGCCTGGAGCCTGCGGCTGTTGAGCGCCGCCACCCTCGACGAGGTGTTTCCCAAAGCGCCCCGGCGCCGCCCGTCGGCCTGAGTTCGCGGCCAAAAGAGCCTTGAGTCGTTATGTCATGCATTTTGTCGAGTTTAGAGAAACAAACCGTCTTTCTCACTAATCTTT
>JAPUDV010000082.1 GCA_027492875.1 Candidatus Competibacteraceae bacterium
TGACCCCCCCACCACTACATCTTGTGGTCTCCACGGGAGATCTCATAGAGCCGAAACTTTTCGAGCTGAGTTACAAATATCCGTAAGTCATTTATATAGACATCCTGAGCCTCAGAGTTTTCGGGCCACCGATCCGTGAAACAATCCGATGCACACCGAGGATTTACGACATAGATATGCTGACCAAGAGCTTTGGCTTGCTCCATTTTTCCAAGAATGTGGGACACAATAACTCACCGTTCGCCTAAAATTTTTGGCGGAAAATGAAAATTATTTCCCACTTTGATAGCAAAAACAGGGCCTATTTTGGGATGGCGACTCAAGCTTCCAAAAAGCTTTCATCCCAAAGGCATGTTGATGTGGCTCAAAATAAGACAATTTGATCATTTTTCAGTCAGTTGCACAGCTATTAAGGTGCAAATCTTAAAAACTGGGAAAAATTTAAGCGAACGGTGAGCAATAACTCTAAGGTTTTCGCCAATGCTTCTACCCGGCTCGGCCACCTCTAGAGCTAGACAAGCCAGCATGACCGAAGGAGGAATACGGCCCTGTCTCGTATAATATCGGATGTTGCGATTGCGCTTGATGAGTTGCAGGGCAACGGTCACGGCCGATTTTCCACCAACATCAGTGGAGTGCTGTGGAACCGGAACGGAATCTGCTTCAGCCAAGACTTGATACGAGAAAGGATCTGCCGCTAGAACGTGACGCTTGTATTCTTCGGCAAAAAGATGATCGACAGGGCACTTTTGATTGTATTCATCAGCGAAGGCGTAGCTGTTAGTGGGAATTCGTTGATCGCTCGCACGCGGTTCTTCTGGTTTACTATGAAAAATGGAGCTGAAACGTGGATCATGTTCATCGATTAATATTGCTGGAGTCAGGTCGAGGTGCATCCCGTCCTCATAATGAACCGTCACACATCGGGTTTGCCGCTGGGTGCAGTCGAAATACCGCGATCCCGGTTCGCCGCGAACGGCTGTAAATAAAAGGCTCAAGATATGATCGGGTTTTGCGGATGATTCGACCATCATTTCTACGATGATGTCGATGTCGAATCCTTCGTCGCGATATTTGGCTTTGATAGTCGCCCCGATCGCCATCGACCCCTGTTGGTAAAAGATTCGAATCAACCCCGTGAGCGGGCTGCTGTCACGTTCCAGGTGCTTTTCGAGCGCTTTTTTTCGTTCGATGGCGAGCCGGTGCTGGCTGGGCGGCAGCTCGATCTTGATCGCCGTCGCCGCCAGCAACCGTTCTCCGATTGAAAACAGCGGGATCGGCCGACCCGCTCCAAGAAGCTCATAGGATTTGTAAAGATCGTTCATCGTGATTCCTCTAGCCAAATATCCACATCTCGCCAAAATTGACGCACCTCGGCGTCGTGGTTTACTGTAAGTGTTTCTTTGACTGGTACGCTACCAGATCGATCGAGGTGTGTCCAGCTTAAGAAACACAAATATTAATATGAGGTTCACTCAGTCGAGGAGGAGTCATGAACATCGAAGACTTAGCGCTGCTGGTCCTTCGCCACCGTGGCAACATGGGTGTACGGGCTGCCGCAAGCGAAATTGGAATCAGCCCAACGACCCTCACTCGCATCGAAAAAGGCCACGTACCCGATGTGAGCACACTGGAGAAGGTTTGTGCGTGGTTAGGGGAGGAACCTTCCGCATTCAACGGCATAGGCAATCTTCAGATCGCGTTCAAAAACCGGAAAGCCGTACCACCCGCTACGGCCAAGGCGCTGGCGGCGCTGATCGAGCGGGCGGCGAAACAATTCGCCGACGAGATTGAGGCGCGAGGGCACAATTAAGTGGCCTTTCGGCGAGGGTTCAAGTCGCAGTGCGAGCGAAGATCAGTCGAGTTTCGCAAGCAAGTAGGGGCAGCGCCCACAGCGCCGATGCTGGCTAGGGATTTGGCCCGAGTGATCGGTGTGACTGTTTGGTCGACCACGCAAATTGCAGGGATATCGCGCGAACATCTAGACGTGCTGAACGATCAAGCCGACGACTCGTGGGCGGCGTTGACCATGCGGGTTGGCGCATCGAATCTCATCGTATACAAGCCCGTGCAATCGGCCGGACGCAGAAACAACGCGGTGATGCACGAGCTAGCGCACATCATTCTCGGGCATGAATTGGCTCAAGCGTGCCTGCTCGACGACGGCTCGTTGGTTCCCGGCAATTTCGACCAAGAACAGGAAGATGAAGCCGACTGGTTGGCGGGCACGCTTTTGCTGCCTCGCTCGGCATTAATGTCGATAAGGGAGCGCCATCTGGTTGATTCGGATGCGTGTCTGGAATATGGGGTCAGTCAGGATATGTTGAACTGGCGGATACGAATGACAGGAATCGATTATCAATTGTCGCGAAGTTGCCGAACAACTAAGCCTATGCGGTTATAAAGACATGGGCGCCATTCCTACTTTTGGGGTGTCTTGCGGTTCCCGGAATTTCTGGGTCGCGATCCGTTGCAAACCCACGCCGGGATGGTCACACAACCCGATCTGAGCAATCGGAAAAGACCCTATCGCGTGCTGAACGAGCGTGGCGCATGGTAGCCAGCGGATCTGGCCTCTGTTCGTGACCGGGCCGGGAGAACCGCTGCCGCGCTTCGTGTCCGCCCTGAAGCTGGCGCCGGCCCTGTACGCCGGACTGGAACTCGGTCCGGTGTTCCAAGGAAGCGTGGAACCGGCGCGGGCCGGGCGCGCGGGTCGTGGTGACCGGTAGTTTGGGATGCCCAGAGTACCCGCCATGTTTCTGAGAACAGAACAAATAATTGTCCACAATCCCGGTGGATAACTCAGTGGTTGATGGGTCGAGAGCGCTTTTCCATGAGCGGTTTACCGCGTGACTTGCGATCGAATAAAAAATAGCCGATTTGTAGAAAAGGGCTGAGCGGTATCTCTGATGTGGGCATCCGCGTGTTTTGACTCTATACGGCTCTCCTGCTAGTTTTATCCTAGTATAACTATCGGGAGTCGATCATGTTAACCGCATCCTTACGCCGCTCTGGCGGATCGCTCATCGTGACCATCCCACAGTCCTACATCGAGCAAAATCAGCTTGAGGCTGGGGCGGTACTGTCGGTGGAAATCAACGGGGAGGAACTCCGTCTTAAGCCCACTCGCTCGCGGCGACGCTTGGCGGATTTGCTCGCGGCTACTCCTGAAGGACTACATCGCGTGGAGGGCTGGGATGAATTGCCGCCGGTGGGAAGCGAGCGATGAGGCCCCCCGATCGAGGGGATATTCTCCATTTGCAGTTCGATCCGGCGAGCGGACGCGAGATGCAAGGACCCCACTTCTGTCTCGTCGTCTCACCAAAAGCCTTCAACCAGCGTTTTCAACTCGCCTTGGTTTGCCCCATTTCTGGTGGCATGGCTGCCGTCGCCCGCGAATCCGGTTTTCTGATACCGCTTGCGGGTTCTGGCTTGAGAACGGATGGCAGCATACACGCTCACCAAGTCAAGTCTCTCGACTGGAAAGCACGAAAAGCCAGTGTCGTCGAGCGAGCACCCCTACACATCGTCAGCCAAGTACTGGAATGCCTGATTTCGGTTTTGGAAGATGAGTAATCATGCAGAAAAAACAACAAGACCAAACTCAGATCAAGTGGATTTCCGACTTCATTTGGAACATTGCCGACGACCGCTTGCGCGATGTGTACGTGCGCGACAAGTACCGCGACGTCATTCTTCCGTTCACCGTGCTGCGACGGCTCGATGCCGTTCTGGAGCCAACCAAGCAAGCGGTACTGGAACGCAAGCGGTTCCTCGACACCCACCACCAGGTGGCCGAGCAGGACGGTGCGCTGCGCATGGCGGCTACGCAGGCATTCTACAACGTCTCCGAGTTTACGCTGGCCAAGCTCAAGGCCAGCAGCCAGGATCAACGCCTGCGTGACGACTTCATCGCCTACCTGGACGGCTTCTCGCCCAACGTGCGGGAAATCCTCACCAAGTTCAATTTTCGCAACCAGATCCAGAAGCTGGTGGACTCCCACATCCTGGGTTGTATGTGAACGAAGATGCCGACGACCTGATTGCTTCGACGGGCTTCGCGGTGCTCACGCCGGGCAAAGGCGTGGAGCCGGAATATCTCGGCTTCGTCATCCAGAGCAGTACATTCGTGAACCGGGTGACGGCCAACTCCATCGGTATCGCATATCCGGCCATCGCGGAAACCGTGCTTGGACGCTTTCTTGTGGCCATGCCGCCGACCGTTGCCGAGCAACAGGCCATCGTCGCGCACATCAAATCCGAGAGCGCCCCGCTGGATACGACCATTGAACAGACACTGTCTGAGATCATCCTCATCCGCGAATACCGCGACCGTCTGATTGCCGACGTCGTCACCGGGCAGATCGATGTACGCGGCTGGCAGCCCGGCCCGGACGATGCGGTGAATGACGAGGATCTGGCCGCGCTGGGCGATGACGAAGAGATCGAACCCGCAGAGGAGGATGGCGATGGCGCGGACTGAGCTGACCCCCGGTGCCAACAGTCTACTCGGAGAACTACGCGGTTTGATCGATGCCGCGCGCCAACACGTCGCACAAACCGTCAATGCCACGCTGACCCTGCTCTACTGGCATGTGGGCCAACGTATCCGGCGCGAAGTGCTGCAAGATCAACGCGCCGAATACGGCGAAGAGATTTTGCCGACACTGTCGGCAAAATTGGTTCCCGACTACGGCAAGGGTTTCAGTGCCCGCAATCTGGCGCGCATGGTCCAATTTGCCGAAGTTTTTCCAGAGGAACAGCTGTGTCCTTCCGGCAAGCCTGCTTGACTACAAGAAACTTACGGTTGAACCGAATCCCATCCAGCCGGTAGCATGATGCCCTCTTCAATACTGGATGGATTCCTGGCCGCCACTCCGATGAAAGCGCCGCCGGACGAAGTGAAACTGAGCCGCGAAGAAGGCGAGGCGTTGATCGAACGCCTGCGAGCGAACGCCTTGACGAGCGAGGATCGAGGGCTGTTGGTCAAGCTGATCCAGCTCTACTTCTGGTTCACGTTCGCGCTGCGCGAAACCAAGATCAGTCTGAGTCGGCTGAAGCGCGCGTTGTTTGGCGAGGGTCGGCGGCCGCCGCCCGCTGGAGGTCTATCGTCGGGCGCGGCGGTGGACGGCGCCGCCGCGGTGGACGGCGCCGCGGCGGTGGACGGTGCCGCGGCGGAGGGCACGACGCCGGTCCCGTCGCCGCCGGACGCGCCATCGACCCCGGCGCCAGCCGAGGAGGGGACAAAGCGCCGCCGGGGTCACGGACGGCGGGGTGCGGACGCCTATCCGGGCGCCGAGCGGGTGGTGTGCCGGCACGAGACCTTGGCGGCGGGGCAGCGCTGTCCGGCCTGTGGCCGGGGGACGTTATATCCGCTGCCGGCCGGCGTCGAGATTCGGATCGACGGCCATGCCTTGCTGTCGGCGGTGCGCTACGAGTTGGAGAAGTTGCGCTGCTCGGCCTGCGGCGCGGTGTTCACCGCGCCGGCGCCGGCCGGCGCCGAGAAATACAGCCCCCGCGCCAAGGCGGTGATCGCCCTGGGCCGTTACTACCTGGGATTACCGTTTTACCGGCTGGAACAATACCAAGCCCTGGTCGGGGTGCCGGTGGCCGACGCCACCCAGTGGGATCTGGCGGAGCGGGTGGCCGATTGCGCCTATCCCGTCTTCGAGCAGTTAGAGGCGCTGGCCGCCCAAGGCGAGGTGATCTTTCAGGACGACACCCACGTACGGATTCTGGCGCTGCTGGCGGAGAACCGGCGCGCCGACGCCACCAGCGAGCCGCTGGCGCGACGGGGGATGTACACCACCGGGCTGGTGGCGCGGGTCGGCGAACGGGTGATCTGTCTGTATGACTCGGGCCGGGCGCACGCCGGTGATAATCTGAGCGCCTTACTGGCGCGGCGCGCGGCGGATCGGGACCCGCCCATCGTCATGTCGGATGCCCTGGCGGCCAATCAACGGGACGACGACGACACCCTGATCCGGTGCCACTGCCTGGCCCACGGTCGGCGCCAGTTTACCGATCTGGAGGAGGTGTTTCCGGTGGAAAGCCACCAGGTCATCACGGTCCTGGACCACGTCTTCGCCCACGAGGCCGTGACGCGCACACGGGCGATGCCGCCAGCCGAACGGCTCGCCTACCACCAGACCCACAGCGGCCCGCTGCTGGCGGCCTTGCGCGAGTGGCTGGAACAGCAGTTCCAGGACCGCGCGGTGGAACCCAACAGCAGCCTGGGCCGAGCGTTCGCGTACCTGTTGAAGCGGTGGGAGACCCTGACCCAATTTCTCCGGATTCCGGGCGCGCCCCTCGACAGCAACACGGTGGAGCGGGCCTTGAAGCTGTTCATCCGCCAACGGAGAAACAGTCTGTTCCACGCCAACGCGCACGGGGCCCATGTCGCCGGCATCCTGACCCGCCTGATCGCCACCTGCGTGCAGGCCGGCGTCAACGCGCTGGACTATCTGGTGGCCCTGCAACTGCATCGCCACGCCGTGTTCCGCCAACCGGCGGCGTGGCTGCCGTGGAACTACCAGGCGAACTTGGCCCCGGCTTAGGCCACCTGGCGCCAATCCGCCGCCATCGCGGCCCGCTCGGGGCAACCGTTCCACAGCAGCACCTGCAGCTCGCGGGCCGCCAGCCGCACCGAGGCCCCGTCCGCGCGCGGCCACCACCGCAGTCGTCCGGCGGAGAGCCGCTTGGTGCACAGCCAGAACCCCTGGCCGTCGTAACAGAGCAGCTTGAGGGTGGTGCCGGTGCGGTTGCGGAAGACGTAAATCGCCCCATCCAGCGGATTCCGCACGAAGGTCTGCCGGCAGACCGCGGCTAGCCCGTCGATGCCCTTGCGGAAATCGACGGGAGCCAAGGCCAGCCAGATCCGACTTTGCGGGGTGAGTTGCACCATCAGGGCGACCCCAGAAACGCACCCAGCACCGCGGCCAGCGAGGGCGCCGAGTCCCGATACCGCAATCGTAACCGCGCCCCATCCGGGCGTTCGATCTCGATCGTCGTCGCCTGGGGCGCGGCCGGTTCCAACCCCACGTGGGTGATTTCCACAAAACTCGGGTAAGGCGCGACCGCGGCGGCCGGGATCGCCGTCGGCCGCGCCAAACAGTGCTTTTTCAGATCGGTGGGGCTCAGCCGCAACCCCTTGGCGACCTGGGAACGGGGCAGCCAGGTTGTCAACGCCACGGCCTGATCCCATAAAGCCGGTGGAATCCGTTCCCGAGTCGTGGCGCGACTCCGGCGCCAGCGGTCAAAGTGCTCGGCCAGCTCGGCGAGCGCGTATTCGGCTTGCAACAGCTCGGTAGCCATTGGTTCCTCCCCGTGGACGTCGATCACCTATGGAGAAGAACCTTACTCAGGAAAACCGTACCGCGTCACGCAGGGTTGCCGGAAGTTCACGAACTATCGCATTCTGCGAGAGTCGGGTTTGATCTTCAGCGAACGCAAAGGGGTGGAACTCACGAGCCGGGTGCGTGTGTGCGAACTGGAAAGGCGCTTTCCTGGGTTGCTCCAATCGATTCTCAAAGCCTACGAACAGGAAACGCTGGAAACCCAGCGACGGGAAGGCGGATAAGGCGGCTTCCCGTCGCCAGACCGAGCCTGCCGCGCCGATCGTGGACGTTTCAGCCCGGCGCGCGCCAGCAGCCAGGCGTCCCGCGACAGGACGTGCGGCACGGGGGCGTCACGGTCCTGCAATGCCCGCAGGGTCGGTTCGCCCGGAACGCCGATCCCGCCGACGGTGCGCATGAGGTCATAGACCCGGCGCAACCAGGCGTCCAGCGCCAGTTCGGGCGGACACACGGTTTCGTCCGGATCGGACAACAGGCGGCGGGCTTCCTCCAGCACTGCCTGTTGGCGTTCGCCGGCGACGGAGAAACGCAGGACCTGATCCTTGGGGACTTCCCAGAGCACGTCCAGGACACCGTCGCGGCCGGCCGTTCCCGGTTGCACCGCCCCGGCCTGGCGGTGGGTGAGACCGAACGCCCGAATCAGCTCCAGATGCAAGGCGGCGCGCGCATCGATCGCCCGGATCGCCTGGAGGCGTTCCTGAATCCGCGCCTCGCTCCAGGGGCACGGCGGGGCCTCGGCCTCGGCCTCGGCTTTCCAGGCGTTGCGCACCTGGACCGCTAGCTCGGGCCGGTCCAGCCATTCGCAAAGCTGGGCCAGCAGTTGCACCCGCTGACGTTGGCTGTCCGCCGTGAGCGCAGCCTGACGCCAGTACCTCAGCAGGGCGTCCACATGGGAGGCTGAAAGGGCATCCGGGGTATTCAGAGGCACGCCGAGGCGCAGCAGGTCGGCGAGCATCCGATTCAGCAGGCGTGCGCGCAGCGCCTGAGTGCTGGCCGAGACCGTGTCCAGGCCGCGCCGGGTGGTGGCGCCGATGCGGTCCTTGAGCCGGGCGGCGAGCAGCCGTTTCTGGACGCTCAGCTCGCGGGCTTGCTGTTTGACTTCGTCCGCGGAACGCGGCGGCGCGGCGCCAACGACCGATTCCCGGCCGTAATAGGCGCGGGTGATCGAGGGCCGGGCATGACCCAGACGGGCGGTGAGTTCCTGGCGGGCGACCTGATCGTCGCGGGTGTTGACCGGCGCGCCCCCACGTACCGGACTGGGTTCGCCGGTGAGTTCTTCGTAACGGTCGTTGGCGTACTGATGGCGCAGGCCGTGGGTGACCAGGCCATTCTTGCGGGTGACGCCATGACGGGCCAACACCGTATAGCAGCGGGTCAGCCATTGCTTGAGGTCGTACTGCGGCGGGATCATCGAGTGGCCGGTCCGGCGCACCTGTTCTTCGGCCTCCCGCAACAGCGCGCGCTGAGCCTCGGTCTCGATCGGGACCGCGCGGGGACGGCCGCCCTTGGTGCCGGCCACCACCCGCAAGCAATCCGGCTCCAGCAGGTCGCGCGCCGGGTTGAGCAGGGAGGCTTCCTGCACGCGCAGGCCAAAGGCGTGTTGCAGGCGCAGGACCCGCGCCACGTCGGGATCGTCCTCGGCGATCTCGGCGATCTTGTCCAGCGGGTCCACGCCCTGGGCCGTCCAGGAGTGATCGTAACCGGCCTCGTAGCGCCGCTGAAACCGCTCGGGATCGTCCAGGTAGGACGCGCCCGCGCGCAACATGCTGGCCTTGCCGAGCCAGCCGCACAGCACCTTGAGATGAGAAAAGCGCTTTTGCAGGGTCGAGGCGGACAGCCCCGCCGCTTCCCAGCGCTTCATCAGCGCCTCCACATGCTTGGGCTTGAGCTGGCGAATATCCAGCATCCGGTAGCCCATGGCGTGCAGCTCGCGGACCATGCGCGAGTAGAACTCGGAGCGGTCGGCGATGGTGGCATGGCTGATCACCTTGCGACCGTCCGCGCTGCGCCGCAGGTGCGACTTGAGCACGGCGTTCAGCGAGGAAAACGCTTGGCCGAGTTTGCCCTGATGCCGGGATACATCCGACCCTGCGTCCATCCGAGACGCCGATACGATTCGCGGCTTTGGGTTTAACGGAACCTTGGCCTTCGCTTTCATGTCCTCCCGTTCCATTCATTCAATCACAACTCAAATCACACCAGGCGTGCTTGAGGGCTGCACGTGCCATGGGGGTCTTGCCCAAGACCGATCCCATGCCCGAACCCTCGATCCTGAGGGCTCAAGTCCGTTTCCCTGGGAGCTTCCCCGTGGGTCAACGGAACAAGACGATTCAATATTTCTCCGACCCGACTGAACGAGCGCGTCGTTCACGATGGCCTAAACCCGGTGCCGCGACCGTGGGTCGCTTGCGCCCGAATCCGCTCCCCAAGAGCGGGTGGCGATCCGTCAGGCCGCGGTCCCCGGCGCGGGCTCGGCCCGGCTGAACAACCGCTGGAGATAGGCGATAACCAGGTCGTCGGCGACCTCCGGTTCCAGGGATTCCAGGGCGTGCATCACGCACGCGGAAACCACCAGGGCCGGATCGGGGCGGTAACCCCGCATCTTGCGCCGCAGCCGCTTCGCGATGAGCTGGGCGGCGTCGTGGGCTTCCTCCATGACCTTGATCCGGCGCAGGCCGTTTTCCTCGTCACGGGGGACCACGTGGTGCAACTGGCCTTTGCGGAGGGTGTACAGCTCGCCCTCCTCCAGCGCCACCAGGGATTGCAGCGCTTCGATCAGCGCCGCCACTTCCCCGGGATCGTGTCCCTCCTTGACATCCAACGCATCGGTCATCGTCTTGCTTCCTCACTTTTCACTCATCTTTCTTTCACACATCGTCATCACTGGACGCCCACCTTGTCGGGACAGTAGGGCCACTGCCGTTGCCGCCGGTTGGGAACAGGTCGGCATTCCACCTGGACGCACACTTCGCACTTCGCACTTCGCACTTCGCACTCTCAGTACGCCACCTTGTCGGGACAGTAGGGCCACTGCCGTTGCCGGTTGGGAACAGGTCGGCATGCCACCTGGACGCACACTTCACACTTCACACTTCGCACTCTCAGCACGCCCACCTTGTCGGGGCAGTAGGGCCACTGCCGTTGCCGGTTGGGAACAGGTCGGCATGCCACCTGGATGCACACTTCACACTTCACACTTCACACTTCACACTTCGCACTCTCAGTACGCCCACCTTGTATAGGTCGGTAGGGCCACCGGCCAGGCCTGACGGATTGAATGGGAGACAGGCCCTCCCCCAGTCGCGGGTATTTTGAAGACGCCTCGCGACCGCCTCCGACGCCGAAACGCCGGGTCCGTTTGCACCCTTTCGGTCGGACGACACCGCATCCCATCAGAGCGGGATGAGACTCCCCTGTATATACGGACAGGGAGCCGTTTTAAATCGGAGCGCCACTGCATTTGAATGACGCACTCATTAAAGCACTTCCGGTGTGAAAAAACCAGTTGTATATCGGCTCTCATACCCCTGGTTCGCAATATACAACAAAGTTAAATCCAATTAACATCAGGCCGTTATTTCGAAACAAACTCCTCTCTGTTGTAGAGACCCATTCCCCGTCCGCCGTAACGGCGGCATCCTTCAACACGCGGTTCCTGATTACTGATTCAGCGGGCTATCTATCAGAAATCTGGGCGATGTCAGAGGGGTATCCGAATCCATGCCTGAACGATGCACGAATGGCAGCAACCATCACCAGAATAAAACATATAATATTCAATATATTAATAACAAACGCACGAATAAGCATGAAACCGTTCCCGACACCCACGCACGAATAAACATGAATAACGAATGAAACCGTTCCCGACACCACGCACGAATAAACATGAATAAGCACGAATAACGAATGAAACCGTTCCCGACACCACGCACGAATAAACATGAATAAGCACGAATAACGAATGAAACCGTTCCCGACACCACGCACGAATAAACATGAATCTGTATTGCTTAAATTCGCCTATTCACCATATCGACCATGGTAGTTTTTGGGGCTCTATGAGATCTCCCGTGGAGACCACAAGATGTAGTGGTATGGCATCG